>JBKPQU010000297.1:0-9680 GCA_046734255.1 Actinomycetota bacterium | reverse complement strand
GCCGGCCCGCGGCACCGGCGGCGGTCCCGGCCCGGCGCGGCGGACGGCGCGGCTGGATCTGGGCGGTCGTCGCGGTCGTGGCCCTGCTCGTCGTCTACCCGCTCCTGCTGTTCACCCTCGCCTGGACCAGCCTGAACCGCGTCGACGCGCTGGGTGGCAGCGGCCGCGTGGCCGACACCCCGGGCCACACGTACCTCGTCGTCGGCAGCGACTCGCGTGCCGACCTCACCCCCGCCGAGCGCAACAGGCTCGGCACCGGCAGGACCGCCGGCCAGCGCACCGACACGATCATGCTGCTGCACGTGCCGGCGTCCGGCGGCCCGACCGTGCTGGTGAGCATCCCGCGCGACTCGTACGTGCCGATCCCCGGCCACAGCCGCAACAAGATCAACGCGGCGTACGCCTTCGGCGGCCCGCAACTGCTCGTGCGGACGGTCGAGAATGCCACCGGCGTGCACATCGACGGGTACGTCGAGACCGGCCTGCTCGGGTACGCCGACCTCGTCGACGCGATCGGCGGCGTGCGGGTGTGCGCGCCGCGGGCGATGAAGGACAAGGACGCCCACCTCGACATCCCCGCCGGCTGCCAGCAGATGGACGGCGCGACCGCGCTCGGCTACGCGCGTGCCCGCCATAGCGACCCGCGCGGAGACCTCGGCCGGGTCGAGCGGCAGCGCCAGGTGCTGGCGGCGATCGCGGGCAAGACGCTGTCGCCGTCCGTGCTGGCCCTGCCGTGGCGAGCGATCCCGGCGGCGCGGGCGGGCGGCTCGGCGCTGACCGTCGACGAGGGGACGAGCCCGCTGGCCCTGGCCAGGTTCGTGCTGGCGATGCGCGCCGTCGCCGGTGGCGGCGGCCTGTCGCTGACCGTCCCGATCGGCGACCCGAACCTGTCGACGCCGGCCGGCGACGCCGTCGAGTGGGATCACGCCGAGGCGCTGCGCCTCTTCGACGCCATCAAGGCGGACGACACCGAGGCGATCCGCCCGATCGCCACCGAGCAGGCGCAGCGCACCGGCTGAGCCTGCTCACCACGACCTGCTTTGCTCACCGGACGCCGATCCGGACCGCCCTGCGAACGTTTGCCGGCGGGGATCAGCGAGCAGAGCGGCGTTCAGTGAGCAAGCGGTGCTGCGGCGGGTGGGTCAGGTCGGGGTGAAGCCGAGGCCGGAGCCGGGGCCACGGCGCTGGCGGAGGCGCTCGCCCTTGGCCTGGGCCTCGGAGGTCAGACGCTGCTGGAAGGCGAGCATCGAGGCCCGCAGGCGGTCGGCGACGTCCCCGGTGCCCGCGGCGAGGATGCGCACCGCCAGCAGCCCGGCGTTGCGGGCGCCGGCGACCGACACGGTCGCCACCGGCACGCCGCCGGGCATCTGGACGATCGACAGCAGCGAATCCATGCCGTCGAGGTGGCGCAGCGGCACCGGGACGCCGATCACGGGCAGCGGGGTGACCGAGGCGAGCATCCCCGGCAGGTGGGCCGCACCGCCGGCACCGGCGATCAGCACGCGGAGTCCCCGCTCGTGCGCGCTCGCGCCGTAGTCCAGCATCTGGCGCGGCATCCGGTGGGCGGAGACCACGTCGGCCTCGAACGGCACATCGAACTCGGTCAGCGCCTTGGCAGCGTCCTCCATCACGGGCCAGTCGGAGTCCGAGCCCATCACGACACCGACCAGCGGCTGCGCACCGTTCCCGCTCACTCGCCCTCCATCCCCGAGACCACACCGGCGATGAAGTCCGCCGCGTGCCTCGCGCGCTCCCGGCAGCCGGCGAGCTCCTCGCCGCACACCGTGACGTGCCCGATCTTGCGGCCGGGCCGGTCCGCCTTGCCGTACAGGTGCACCTTGACTCCCGGGTCCCGGGCCATGACGTGCAGCAGCGACCGGTGCAGGTCGCCGCGGCCCGTACCGAGCACGTTGACCATCACCGCCCACGGGGACCGCGCTCGCGGGTCGCCCAGCGGCAGGTCCAGGACGGCGCGCAGGTGCTGCTCGAACTGGTCGGTGGTCGCCCCGTCGATCGTCCAGTGCCCGCTGTTGTGCGGACGCATCGCCAGCTCGTTGACCAGGACGCCGGGACCGTGCGGCCCGGCTGTCTGGAACATCTCCACCGCCAGGACCCCCACGACGCCGAGCTCGCCGGCGATCCGCAGCGCGATCTCGCTGGCCCGGACCGCGAGGCCGGGGTCGAGGTCGGGGGCGGGGGCGACGACCTCCCGGCAGATGCCGTCGGCCTGCACGGTCTCCACCACGGGCCAGGCCGCGGCCTGCCCGCCCGCGGCGCGGGCCACGAGGGTGGCCAGCTCGCGGTCGAACGGGACCAGCTGCTCGGCCAGCAGCCCGGTTCCCTCCGCCCGGGCCAGCCAGGATTCGGCCTGCCGCGCGTCCGTGGCGACCAGCACGCCCTTGCCGTCATAACCGCCGCGCGGCGTCTTGAGCACCAGCGGCCAGCCGACCTCGGACGCGAAGCCGGCGAGGTCGCCCGCGTCGTGCACCACCTGCCAGCGCGGGCACGGGACGCCGAGCGCGGACAGCCGTCGGCGCATCACGACCTTGTCCTGCGTGTGCGCCAGGGCCTGCGGGCCGGGGCGGACCGTCACGCCGTCGGCGACCAGCTTCTCCAGCACCTCCGCCGGCACGTGCTCGTGGTCGAAGGTGAGGACGTCGCATCCGGCGGCGAAGGCACGGACCGCGGCGGCGTCCCGGTGGTCGCCCACCGGAGAGTCCGGCACGACCTGCGCCGCGCTGTCACAGGCGTCCTCGGCCAGCACCCTCAGCCGCACGCCCAGGGCGATCGCCGCGGGCTGTGTCATCCTCGCCAGCTGACCGCCGCCGACCATGCCGACGACCGGCCCGACCTGCGAGGGGGGCTCCGAGGCCGGCTGGGCGGAGATGGGTGGGGACACCGTCGGAGGGTATCTCCGGCGGTGGGAAGACCGGACGGCGCGCCTCGCCCTCAGAAGATCCGGACGCCGAGCACCCACAGAGCAAAAAGAATGATTAGGATCGTGCCCATCGTGTCCACTGCCGGCACCTCCCCACGCGCTCAAGGGACCTCGACCAACATCCACTCAGACGGTAGACCAGCAGATCATCTCCCCACAATCATCGCTAACCAGACACGTGTCGCATCCCGACCCGCGGGTGAGGAGCCCGGACAGCGGTGCGCCTCGGTGTGCGAGGTCGCCCAACTCGTAGAACGGTGGGTGTCCGGTGTCTCAGGTTCGGGCGCTACCCTTCGGGGCTGGCCGGCCACCAGGGGCCGCCGTACGAGGAGGAATCGATGACGCAGGTGCCGGCGACGGCGCGTCCTGCCGGCGCTCTGCCGGACGCGCTCGGCCCACCACGCGAGAAGCCCCGGACGGCTGGTGGCCCGCTCCAGCGCCTGCGCGGGGCCATCGACGTCCTCTACCGGGAGATGATCAAGTTCGGGGCGGTCGGCGCCCTGGCGTACGTCGTCGACCTCGCGGTGTTCAACCTGCTCCGCACCGGCCTGTGGGCCTTCGAGCCGGGACCGCTGGCGAACAAGCCGCTGACCGCGAAGGTGATCTCGGCGGCCGTCGCCACCGTCGTGGCCTGGCTGGGGAACCGCTACTGGACGTTCCGGCACCGCCGTCGCGCGTCCCGGCCCCGGGAGTTCATGCTGTTCGCGGTCATGAACGTGATCGGCCTCGCGCTGGCGGTCGGCTGCCTCGCGATCTCCCACTACCTGCTCGGGATGACCTCCGCACTGGCAGACAACATCTCCGGCAACTTGATCGGGCTGGGCGTGGGCACGCTGTTCCGGTTCTACGCCTACCGGAAGTGGGTGTTCTCCAACACGCCCGAGTTCGCCGACGTCTGAGGCCGAACGAGGCTGCGTCAAAAGTGCGCCGTGGGGGGGACCGGACCCTCCAGCCAATCCCCACCCACGACGGGGGCGCCCGGGATACCCTCCGAAGCGAGGGCCCCGCGCGGTGTCACCGCACGAGGAACCCCGCACCAGTCCGAAGCCCAGGGCCACCACTTCTACGGTGCACCCGTTTCCGCACGGTGACCAGATGTGGCGGGAAATTGATCGACAAAATTGATCGACGCCCCCGCGCGCGGGCGGGGGCGCGAGGTGATCAGCTGCTCTGCTCGTACTTGAACGACAGCCGCAGCTTGGTCCGGAACACGAGGCGGTCGCCCTCGGACACCTGCACGTCCTGCTCGATCACCTCGGCGATTCTCACGTCGCGTACAGAGCTGCGGGCCGTCCGGATCGCCTCGGCGGCGGCGTCCTCCCACGACGTCTCGCTGGTGCCGATCACATCGATCACTCGGTAAACGCTCATCGAATCCTCCTGAGGTGGCAGCGCCGACAGCGCGGAACAGCGCACCACGCCACGCGATCGGGCGCAACCCCCGGCTAGCGCGCGCCCGGCCAGCGCGGCGGGCGCCGCTCGACGAACGCCCGCACTCCCTCGGCGCGGTCGGGCGAGAACGCCGTCGCCCGCCACGCGGCGTCCTCGACCTCGAGCCCGGCGGCGAGGTCGGCGTCCATCCCCAGGCGCATCGCCCGCTTGGCGTTGCGCAGGCCGACCGGGGAGTTGGCGGCGATCGTCCCGGCCAGGTCGAGCGCGGCCGTCCGTGCCTGGCCCTCCGGCACCAGCCGGTCGACCAGCCCGAGCCGCAACGCCTCCTCGGCACCGACGCGGCGCGCGGTGAACACCAGGTCGGCCGCGCGGGACCAGCCGATCCGGCGGGTGAGCAGCTGGGTTCCGCCGCCGCCCGGGATCACCCCGACCGAGACCTCGGGCAGCCCGAGCACGGCCGTGCCGTCGGCGACGATCAGATCGCAGCCCAGGGCGATCTCGAACCCGCCGCCGAGGGCATAGCCGGCCACCGCTGCCAGCGCCGGCACCTCGAGCTCCAGGACGGCGCGGTAGGCGGCCCGGGCGACCGGGCGCTGGGCCAGCAGGCCGGCGTCGCTCAGCTCGTTGCGCTCCTTGAGATCCGCGCCGACGCAGAAGGCCCGGTCCTGGCTGGAGCTGATCACCACCGCGCGCAGCTCGGGACTGCCGCTCAGCCCGTCGAGCGCGGCGGTCAGCGCGCGGGCCAGCTCGGTCGAGACGGCGTTCAGCGCCTCCGGCCGGTCCAGCACCACCTCGGCGACGTGCTCCCCGTGCCAGGCGACCCGGACCGGGCCGCTCACCTCGCCCTGCGTCATCCGGGCAGGCTACGTCCCCGGGGCCGGGGGTGGGGTCAGCCCGACCGGCAGGTCGCTCGCCACGTCGTCCAGGCTGATCAGCCGGATTCCAGGACCGGAGCGGGCGATCAGCAGCGGCTCCAGCTGCCCGAACCCTCGGACCTGCCGCCGCCGCTGCCGCACGAGGAGCAGCTCGGCGCGGTCCCCCAGCAGCGCGGCGGTCGCGGGATCTGTCACCACGGTGCCGGGCTGGGCGATCGCGGTCAGCCGGCTGGCCAGGTTCACCGTCGGCCCGTAGACGTCGCCGAGGCTGCGCAGCACGGGGCCGTGGGCCAGGCCCACCCGAACGTCCGGGACCAGGTCGTCGACCGCCATCCGCTCGGACAGCGACAGCCCGATCAGCGCGCAGGCCGCCGGGTCGGCGACCGTGAAAAGCACCTCGTCGCCGACGTTCTTCACGACCCGGCCGCCACCGGCGGTGACGACGTCGGCGGCCAGGCCCTCGAAGCGCTGGACCAGCTCGACCAGCTCGCGGTGCTCCAGCCGGTGGGACAGCCGGGTATAGGAGACGAGGTCGGCGAAGCCGACCGTGAGCTCGGTGCGGGTGCTCAGCCCCGAGGAGTCGGCCAGGTCGACCAGACGGGCGATCGCCTCCGCCAGCCGGCGCCGCCAGGAGTAGACGACCAGCAGTTCCAGGTCGTCGGTGACAGCCGCGATCCGGTCGAGGGCCCCATCCACGTCCCCGGCCGTGGCGCCGCTGCCGTCGGCGTCCGCGGCATCGCGGTGCAGCTGCTCGAGCAGCGCCTCGACCTGCCAGCTGACCAGCCGGTCGGTCGTCTGCCCCAGCGCGCGGGCCCAGGTGATCGCGGTCTCCTCGTCGACGACACCCTTGCGCACCAGGCCCACCGCACGAGCGAGCGCCTCGGTGTCCGCGGGGGTGAACGCGACGTCGGCGTCGTCCACGTTGGCGAAACCCAGCGCTCGCCACAGCTTGCGGGCCGACAGCAGCGAGACCCCGACGGCGTGGGCGACCTCTCGGCCGCGCAGTCTGCGCGGGCCGCCGAGCAGGTGGTCCTCGATCCCCGCCGCCAGCCGCCCGCGGGAGGTTCGCGCTCGGGGACGTTCAGCGCTCGTCGTGGTCGTACCCTTCGTCGGGCCCCCCGTCGGCCCCTGAACCCGAGGCGCTGCCCAGTCCCGGGTCGAACATGTCCTCGCTGGTGGGCCGCGCGGCCGGGCGGTTGGCGTCGGCGAGCCGGTACAGGGTGCGCTGCACGAGCTCCACCTTCGGGACGTCGGTCAGCCGGATCTGGCCGCGCTCACCCGCCGACTCCACCACCAGCGTGCCGCAGCCCAGCATCCGCTGCCACAGGCTGTGCGTGAACGAGACGTCGGTGAGCCGGTTCAGCGGCATGTCGTGCCCGGAACGGTTCAACACGCCCTCGCGCAGCACCAGCCGCCGGTTGGTCAGGACGTAGATCTCGTTCCACCACTTCAGGTACGGCCACACCACCCAGCGCGCCACGATCAGGGCAGCCACGATGAGGATCGCCAGGCGGGTGCCGGCCTGCAGCCCGCCGGCCGGGATGACGGTGGCCAGCACCACGGCTCCGGCGACGACCAGCAGGAGGACGATCAAGGGGCCGATCAGCACCTTGACGTGCTGGCGGAGCAGGAGCACCACCGTCTCGTCCTCGGAGAGCAGCTTCGCCGGGAACCCCATCCTCCAGATGATGCCGAATGGCCGCGGCGAAGGTCAGCCGGTGGGTGCCGGGCGCACGTGGACGACGTCCCCGGCGGTCAGCGTCCGGACGGCTCCGTCGCACCAGAGCAGCAGGTGACCGTCGTCGTCGATCCCGTCGGCGAGCCCCTCCACCACCTCCGACGGAAGCTCCACCCGCACCTGACTCCCGATCGTGGCGCACGCCTCGCGGTAGGCGGCGCCCACGCCGCTGCGCCGGGGGTCGCCGCCGGCCGCCGTCCAGCGCCGGTACTCGGCCGCCAGCGCCCGCAGGAAGGCGCGCAGCACGGTGTCGCGGTCGGTGGTCGCCGAACCGGCCAGGCGAAGGGAGGTGGATTCCGCGGTCGGCAGCTCGTCGGCGTGCTGGCTGACGTTGATCCCCACGCCGAGGACGACCGCCTGCGGGCCCGAGGCGCCGGGCACCACCTCGGCGAGGATCCCGGCCACCTTGCCCGCCGGTCCCCCCGGCGCCACCGGCACGAGGACGTCGTTCGGCCACTTCAACCGGGCCGGCAGGCCGCACGTCCGCGTCAGCGCCTGCACCGCGGCCACCCCGGCGAGCAGGCCGATCCATGACCAGCGGGACACCGGGACGCCGGCACCCGACTCGCCGGGGCGCAGCAGCACCGAGATCGCGAGGCCGGCCCCCGGCGGGGAGACCCAGCTGCGGCCGAGCCGGCCACGCCCGGCGGACTGGTGATCCGCCACCAGGACCAGCCCCTCCGCCTCACCGGCCAGGGCACGCGATGCGACCTCGGCGTTGGTGGACGCGATGCTGGGCACCACCTCGACGGCACGCCAGGCGGGGGGGCTGCCGCCGTGCGGCTCGGTCAGCGCCCGGCACAGGTCCGGCGCCCGCAGCGGCGGGCGCTCCAGGTCGGTCCACGGTCCCGGCGGGCCGTCGCCCGGTGCGCGCACGGCCGCATCGTAGGCCGCGGCACTAGGCTCCCCGCAGGCGGTCATCGCCCGATCACTCCCGGAGCACGGTCAGGAGGTCGTCGTGACGGACGCGGCGAGCGAGAACACCGAGGCGACGGCGGGCGGCCGAGACCACGCTGACATCCACACCACCGCCGGCAAGCTCGCGGACTTCTGGCATCGGATCGACGAGGCGGTGCACGCCGGATCGGCGCGTGCGGTCGAGAAGCAGCACGCCCGCGGCAAGAGGACCGCCCGGGAGCGGATCGCCGCGCTGCTGGACGAGGGCTCGTTCGTCGAGCTGGACGAGCTCGCCCGGCACCGCTCGCGCAACTTCGGCCTGGAGCGGGAGCGGCCCTACGGGGACGGCGTCGTCACCGGGTACGGCACCGTGGACGGGCGGCAGGTCTGCGTGTTCGCGCAGGACTTCACGGTCTTCGGCGGCAGCCTCGGCGAGGTCTTCGGGGAGAAGATCGTCAAGGTGATGGACCTGGCCATGAAGATCGGCTGCCCGATGATCGGGATCAACGACTCGGGGGGCGCGCGGATCCAGGAGGGCGTTGTCTCCCTCGGCCTGTACGGGGAGATCTTCCGGCGGAACGTGCACGCCAGCGGGGTGATCCCGCAGATCTCGCTGATCATGGGCCCGTGCGCCGGCGGCGCCGTCTACTCCCCCGCGATCACCGACTTCACCGTGATGGTCGACCGCACCTCGCACATGTTCATCACCGGGCCGGACGTGATCAGGACGGTGACCGGCGAGGAGGTGGGCTTCGAGGAGCTCGGCGGCGCACGGACACACAACACCCGTTCCGGCAACGCCCACTACATGGGCGCCGACGAGGGCGATGCGCTGGACTACGTCCGCGCGCTGCTGTCCTACCTGCCGAGCAACAACCTGTCCGACCCGCCGGTCTTCGACGTCGAGATCGACGGCGGCGTGGCCGAGGAGGACGCCTTCCTCGACACGATCATCCCCGACTCCGCCAACCAGCCCTACGACATGCACAAGATCATCGAGCACGTCCTCGACGACGGGGAGTTCCTCGAGGTGCAGGCGATGTTCGCACCGAACATCGTGGTGGGCTTCGGCCGGGTGGAGGGCCGTTCGGTCGGGGTGGTCGGCAACCAGCCGATGCAGTTCGCCGGCACCCTGGACATCGACGCCAGCGAGAAGGCCGCCCGGTTCGTGCGCACGTGCGATGCCTTCAACGTCCCCGTGCTGACCTTCGTCGACGTCCCCGGGTTCCTGCCCGGGACCGGACAGGAGTGGAACGGGATCATCCGGCGCGGCGCGAAGCTGATCTACGCCTACGCCGAGGCGACCGTCCCCAAGGTCACCGTGATCACCCGCAAGGCCTACGGCGGCGCCTACGACGTCATGGGCTCCAAGCATCTGGGCGCGGACATCAGCCTGGCCTGGCCGACCGCGCAGATCGCGGTGATGGGCGCGCAGGGCGCGGTGAACATCCTCTACCGCTCCGAGCTGGCCGAGGCGGCCGCGGCCGGGCGGGACGTCGAGGCGTTGCGGCACGAGCTCGTCACGGAGTACGAGGACACGCTGGCCAACCCCTACATCGCAGCCGAGCGCGGTTACGTGGACACGGTGATCCCGCCGTCGCACACCCGCTCCTACGTGCGCACCGCGCTGCGGGCGCTGCGCACCAAGCGGGAGAGCCTGCCGCCCAAGAAGCACGGGAACATCCCGCTGTGAGCGCTCGGGGGCCTGCCGCCGGCGGCGGGGAGCCGGCGACGCCGGCGCTGCACGTGGTGCGCGGCAACCCCACCCCCGAGGAGATCGCCGCGGTGGTGAGCGTGCTCGCGGCCCGGTCCTCGGCGGCCGGTGCGGGAGGGCCGACCG
>JBKPQU010000296.1:0-3809 GCA_046734255.1 Actinomycetota bacterium | reverse complement strand
AGGAGATCTTCGAGAAGTACGGCCTCGACGGCATGGAGGTCACCGACGAGGTCTTCGAGTCCGAGCACTCGATCGTGTTCGACCAGGCCGAGAACCGGATGCACACGATCAAGGCCGTGATGGTGGCCACGCTGGGCGACTGACGTGAGGGTCGTGGTGGCGCTCGGCGGCAATGCGCTGCTGAAGCGCGGCGAGCCGATGACGGCGGAGGTGCAGCGGGCCAACGTCCGTTCGGCGGCGCCGGCGCTGGCGGCGGTGGCCCGGCATCACCAGCTCGTGCTGTCGCACGGCAACGGCCCGCAGGTCGGACTCCTGGCACTGCAGGGCGCGGCCTACGAGGAGGTCGAGGCCTATCCGCTCGACGTCCTGGGCGCGCAGACCGAGGGCATGATGGGCTACGTCCTGGAGCAGGAGCTCGGCAACCTGCTGCCGGTCGAGGTGCCATTCGCGACCGTCCTCACGATGATCGAGGTGGACCCGGCCGATCCGGCGTTCGGCGACCCGACCAAGTTCGTGGGTCCCGTCTACGACAAGGCCGAGGCCGACGCTCTCGCTTCCGAGAAGGGATGGGCTTTCAAGCAGGACGGCGACCGGTGGCGGCGAGTGGTGCCCTCGCCCGAACCCAAGCACATCTTCGAGATCCGGCCGATCCGATGGCTCCTGGACAAGGACGTCGTCGTGATCTGCGCCGGTGGCGGGGGGATCCCCACGATGTACGAGCCGGGCGCCGAGCGGACCCTCGTCGGGGTCGAGGCCGTGATCGACAAGGATCTCGCGAGCGAGCTGTTGGCCAGGGAGGTCGAGGCCGAGCTGTACGTCATGGCGACGGACGTGGACGGCGTGTACGCGGACTGGGGCACACCGGAGCAGCGACGCCTCGAGCGGGTGACGCCCCAGAAGCTCCGCGCATCTTCGTTCGCTGCCGGGTCGATGGGTCCGAAGGTCGAGGCCGCGATGCGGTTCGTCGACGCCACGGGCAAGCGTGCGGCGATCGGGAGCCTGGCACAGATCGAGCAGATCGTGGACGGCACCGCGGGGACCCAGGTGGTGCCCTCGTGAGCGCCGACGGAACGGAGGGATGATGGCGGACTTCGGTGCCCACTCGGAAGTGGGCAAGCTGCGCAAGGTCATGGTCCACCGGCCGGAGCTCAGCCTGCAGCGGTTGACACCGTCGAACCACGACGAGCTGCTGTTCGACGACGTGCTCTGGGTCGAACGCGCCCAGTACGAGCACGACCGGTTCGTCGAGAAGATGCGGGAGCGCGGCGTCGAGGTCTTCCTGTTCCGGGACCTGCTCGCGGAGGCGCTGACCGCGAGCGACGAGGGGCGTCGCAGGCTGATCGAGGTCGCGGCATCCGAGTACACGGTCGGCGTGTCGCTCGTCGACGAGGTTCGCAGCACGCTGTCGAACTTCAAGCCGGACGATCTCGCGAAGCACCTGATCGGCGGCTTGACCGTCGCCGAAACGGGGATCGACCTCGGCAAGTTCAAGGAGTTCTCGCTACCCGCGGCCGCGCTCGACGATGCGAGCACCTTCGTCCTGCCTCCGCTTCCGAACACCCTGTTTACCCGAGACTCCTCCTGCTGGATCTACGGGGGGGTCTCGATCAACCCCATGTACTGGCCGGCGCGGCGGCTCGAGGCCTACAACGTCGCGGCGATCTATCGGTACCACCCGATGTTCCAGGACGCGAGCTTCGAGTACTGGTACCCCGAGCTCGGCGACGACGGGAAGTTCCAGGCGGCTGATTTCGGCCGTTCCTCCCTCGAGGGTGGGGACGTCCAGCCGATCGGCAACGGGACGGTGCTGATCGGGCTGTCCGAACGCACCCAGGCGCGCATGATCGAGCAGATCGCAAGAGCCTTGTTCGCGAAGGGTGCTGCGGAGCGCGTGATCGCCGCGGTGATGACGAAGGATCGCGCACACATGCACCTCGATACGGTCTTCACCTTGCTGGACCGCGACAAGGCCACGGCATACCCTCGGGTCGTGGATCAGGTCCGGGCCATCAGTCTTCGACCGGGGGCCTCGGAGGGTCGTTTCCACGTCACGGAAGAGGAAGGGTTCCTACCCGCCGTGGCGGACGCGCTCGGGGTGAAGAAGCTCCAGGTCGTCGAGACTGGGGGCGACGCGTACCAGCAGGAGCGCGAGCAGTGGGACGACGGGAACAACGTCGTCGCGCTCGAGCCCGGAGTCGTGGTCGCGTACGAACGGAACACGTACACGATCGCGAAGATGCGTGAAGCCGGCGTCGAAGTCGTCACGATCGAGGGGTTCGAACTGGGCAAGGGCCGCGGGGGCGGACACTGCATGACCTGTCCGATGCTCCGCGACCCGCTCTAGAGGGGAAGGGGAGATGAGTGACACCCCGAAGTGGGTGATCGTGGTTCTCGTCGTGTTGCTCGCGGTCGGGCTGATCGCGTTCGCTCGCGGCCCCATCCACCACCGGGGCGACGAGACGGGTGAGGGCTCGATCGGGGCAGCGTTCATCGTGGTCGGGTCCTGAGCGCCGGCCGTGCCCGAGGCACCGTTGGCGCACGAAGGGCGGCAACCGAGACCGCCGAGCCTGCTCGACGCGCTCCTGCCGATCGTCGTCCTGATCGTCCTGATCGCGACCTCGATCGTGCTGTTCGGCGTTGCCGCGACCGACGGGCCGCTGCAGGTCGCGTTGTTCGTCAGCGCTGCGTTCGCGAGCCTGATCGCGTTCAAGAACGGATACACGGTGGCGGCGATCGCGGACGCGGCCGTGGGCGGCGTCACGTCGGCGATGGGGGCGGTCTTCATCCTCCTGGCCGTCGGCGCGCTCATCGGCACCTGGAACATGGCCGGGACGATCCCGACCGTCGTCCACTACGGGATCGGCCTGCTGTCGCCGACGTGGTTCTACGTCGCCTCCGCCGCCATCTGCGCGCTCGTCGGCATGATCACCGGGAGCTCGTGGACCACGGCCGGCACGTTGGGCGTGGCCTTCGTCGGCATGGCGAAGCTCCTCGGGCTGTCCGAGCCCATCGCGGCCGGGGCCGTGATCTGCGGCGCGTACTTCGGCGACAAGATGACGCCGCTGTCCGAGACGACGATCCTGGTCCCCAAGCTCGTGGGCGGCGGACTCACGGTCGCGCAGCACGTCAGGAACATGTTCTGGACGGCGGGCCCGGCGATCGGGATCAGCCTGGTCCTGTTCTTCATCATCGGGTTGAACGCGGAGCCGCACGGCGCCGCCAGCACCGAGGCGGCCCAGAAGGCGCTCGAGGGCGAGTTCAACATCTCGCTGCTGAACCTGTTGCCGATCGTGTTGCTGATCGTGTTCTCGATCCGTAAGTTCCCGCCGTTCCTTTCGATCCTCGGATCCGCGCTGTTCGCCGGCGTCCTCGCGTGCTTCACGCAGTGGACGGTGGTCAAGGCGTTCGTCGACGATCCGAGCCTCGGACCGATCGCCACGGGCGCCAAGGCCGTCTATGGCGCGATGGCGACCGGGTTCGTGAGCAAGACTGGGAACGAGGCGATCGACCAGCTGTTCTCGCGTGGCGGCATGGCGAGCCTGCTGACCACGGTGTGGCTGGTGCTCGGCGCGCTCTCGTTCGCCGCGGTCGTGGAGCACGCGGGGTTCCTCCATCGCCTGCTTGCGCCCATCGTGGCGAGGGCGAGGACCCGAGGCAGGCTCATCCTGGCGGTCAACGCCAGCGGGATCGGGCTGAACGTGATCGCCGGCGACCAGTACGTCGCCGACGTGCTCCCCGCTCGGATGTTCCGAGAGGAGTTCGAGGCGCGAGGGCTCGCCCCGCAGGTGCTGTCCCGCGCCGTCGAGGAC
>JBKPQU010000295.1:0-4345 GCA_046734255.1 Actinomycetota bacterium | reverse complement strand
CCCTACTTTTCACCCCAGACCCCGCCACCCGAGATTCTAGTCTTCGTCTCGTGGGCTCGGAGATGTGTATAAGAGACAGCAGCAGGGCGGCGACCTCGTCGGCCTCGGCGCCGACCACGACCAGGACGGGCGCGCACCCGGCGTCCAGCAGCGTGCGGGCCGTCCGGGTCACCCACGCCGTGCCGTCGGGCTCGCGCAGCAGCGCCTTCGGCCCGCCCATCCTGCGCCCCGCGCCGGCCGCCAGCAGCAGACCGGCCACGGCCGGCGCCGACCCGCCTGCGCTCATGCGAGGGACAGGGCCGCCAGCGCGGCGTTGACGATCGACCCGGGCAGCAGGTCGTGCAGCTCGTACAGCTCGCCGATCGTCCCGGACTGGCCGAAGCCATCCACGCCGATCGGCACGCAGGGAACGCCGAGCGCCGAGCCGATCCAGGCCAGGGCGTGCGAGGAGGCGTCGTGCACGGTGACCAGCGGCGCGCGTTCGGCGAAGACCTGGCGCAGCGGGCCGGGCACCGAGGGCGTGGTCGCGGTCCGGATGCCCTGGCGCAGCGTGCGCTGCCACGCGACGTACAGCCGGTCCGGGGAGGTGACGTCGACGACGTGCGCGGCGATCCCCTCCTCACCCAGCTCGTCGGCCGCCGCCAGCACCTCCGGAAGCACGGCGCCGCAGCCGATCAGGTGGACGACCGGCGCCCCGGCCGGCTGCTCCGCCTCGCGCAGCCGGTAGGCCCCGGACAGCACCTGCCGGCGCAGCAGCGCCTCACCCAGCCGGGCGCGGGCGGCGTCGAACGGGCCCTGGTCGATCGGCCGGGTGGTGAGCCGGAAGTAGTAGGCGCCGCGCTCCTCGCGCTCCGCGGCCACGGCCGAGGCGGCGCCGGCGGCGGGCGGGCCTGCCGCGATCCGACCGAGCGCGTCGCAGAGCAGCCAGTCCAGGGCGGCGGCGTACGCCGGTTCGACGAAGGTCAGGTTGGGCAGCTCCAGCCCGACCGAGGCGGTGATCGTGGACTGGTGCGCACCGCCCTCCGGGGCCAGGGTGACCCCGGACGGCGTCCCGGCGACGATGAACCGGGCGCCGGAGTACACCGAGTAGACCAGCGCGTCCAGCCCGCGCAGCACGAACGGGTCGTACACGGTGCCCACCGGCAGCAGCGGCTGGCGGGACAGGTCCCAGGACAGCCCGAGCTGGCCGAGCAGCAGGAACAGGTTCATCTCGCTGATCCCCAGCTCGATGTGCTGCCCGGTCGGGCCCTCGACCCAGCGGAGCACGGGGTCGGCGTTCCAGGCCCGGAGCTGCTGCGGCGCGAACACCCCCCGCCGGTTGATGAACCCGGCGAGGTTCGTCGAGGTCGCGACGTCCGGGGCGGTGGTGACCAGGTAGGGAGCGACGTCGTCCTGGCGGGACAGGTCGACCAGCACCCGGCCGAACGCCTCCTGGGTCGAAACGGGGCGGTTGGTGCGGAGACCGGTGGAGGTCGGGACCTGGATCCCGAGCGCCTGCTCAGCCGGGGGCAGCGCCAGGTGCTCGCGGCGCCGACCGGCCCACTGGCCGGCCGGGGTGGCGGGATCGAGCCGGTCCCACTCGGTGGCCGTGGTTAGGCCGGTGTGCCCGCGCAGCTCGTCGATCTGCTCCTTCGTCAGCAGCGCGGAATGGTTGCGCGGGTTGCCGGCGATCGGCAGCCCCCAGCCCTTGACCGTGTAGGCGAACACGACGCTCGGCCGGTCCACGACGCGGTCGCAGGCGGCGAACGCCTCCAGCAGGCAGGCGAGGTCGTGCCCGCCCAGGTCCTTGACCAGCGCGGCCAGCGCCGCGTCGTCGAGCCCGGCCACCGCCTCGACCACCGCGGGGGGCGCGCCGTCCAGGAACAGCTCGCGGGCCCGGTCGTCCCGGACGCCGAACAGAGCCTGGTACTGCTCGTTCGGCATCGCGTCCATCCAGGCGCGCAGCGCGGGACCGCCGGCGCGGGCGAAGGCGGCCTGCAGCTTGCGCCCGTACTTGACCTCGACCACGTGCCAGCCGGCGGCGGCGAACTGCTGCGACCACTGGGCGATCCGCACGCCGGGCACCACCCGGTCCAGCGACTGCCGGTTGAAGTCGACCACCCAGAGGGCGCCGCCCAACCCCTGGGTCGCCGGGTCGGCCACGGCTTCCCAGATGTTGCCCTCGTCCAGCTCGGCGTCCCCGATCAGCGCGACGAACCGGGACGCCGGGCGGGCGCCGAAGTGCGCGTCGACGTACCGCCGGACGGCGGCGGCGAACAGCGGCGCGGCGGCGCCCAGGCCGACCGAGCCGGTGGAGAAGTCGACGCGGTCCGGATCCTTGGTCCGGGAGGGGTAGGACTGCAGGCCGCCGCGGGCCCGAAGCCGGGTCAGGTAGGAGCGGTCGAGGTCACCGAGCAGGTACTGGACGGCGTGCAGGACCGGCGAGGCGTGCGGCTTGACGCTGACCCGGTCGGCGGCGTCGAGGTGCGCGAAGTACAGCGCGGTCATCACCCCGACCAGCGAGGCGCTGGAGGCCTGGTGCCCTCCGACCTTGATCCCGTCGACGTTCTCCCGGTCGTGGTTCGCGGCGTCGACGATCCGGGTGGCGAGCCACAGGACGCGGGTCTGGATCTCCTCCAGCGTGGCGAGGTCCACGGCGTCCGAACCCGCAGGTGCGGGCACGGCCGGCGGCGCGGGGGCATCCCCGCCCGGCCGTCCCAGCGTCACCCCGGTCATCCGCGCGCTCTTCCTCGCTGCCCCTGAACTGCCCTGATCTGTAGCGTACGGCCGTGCCTTGCCACGTGGTCCGTGCCGCCGCCCTGGAAATGACCATGAACCCGCTGCCGGCGGATCAGGTCGTTTCCGGCTCGCCGCGCACGGGTGCCGCCGCGATCCCCGCGGTCGGCGGGCTGGACGCCGGCGTCTGGGAGCACACCGCGGGCACCTCCACCGACGTCGAGGCGGACGAGGTCTTCGTCGTCCTGCGCGGCCGCGCCACGATCGAGGTGGACGGCGGCC
The DNA here is from genome assembly GCA_046734255.1 of Actinomycetota bacterium. Taxonomy (GTDB): domain Bacteria; phylum Actinomycetota; class Actinomycetes; order Actinomycetales; family Kineosporiaceae; genus JBKPQU01. The sequence goes on along the minus strand of JBKPQU010000295.1, from coordinate 1,348 downwards.
CCGTGCTCGAGGTCGGCCCGGGCGACGTCGCCGTCCTCGAGGCCGGCGCGCGCACCACCTGGACCGTCCACGAGAACCTCCGCAAGGTGTACGTGAGCCCTCCCTGACCCGGGCCACCCGGCCGCCCCCGCCCCGCCCAACTGCGAGTGAGACGTTCGCGGGGCCATTCGGCATCCGAAGGGCCGCGAACGTCTCACTCGCGAGCCCCAAAGCGGGCCAGGGGCGGCCCTCCCGGTGGGAGGAACCGCCCCTGGTGTGGTGCTGGGACTCGATCCGCGGGGGATCAGAAGTCCATGCCACCGCCCATGTCGCCGCCGGCGGGGGCCGCGGGGGCCTTCTCCGGCTTGTCGGCGATCACGGCCTCGGTGGTGAGGAAGAGCGCGGCGATGCTGGCCGCGTTCTGCAGCGCCGAGCGCGTCACCTTGGCGGGGTCGATGATCCCGGCCTTGATCAGGTCGACGTACTCGCCGGTCTGAGCGTCCAGGCCGTGGCCCTCGGGAAGCCCGCGAACCTTCTCCACCACGACGCCGCCCTCGTGGCCGGCGTTGATCGCGATCTGCTTCAGCGGGGCCTCGACCGCCACCCGGACGATGTTCGCCCCGGTGGCCTCGTCGCCGCTCAGCTCCAGCTTCTCGAACGTCTTGATCGCGGCCTGCAGCAGGGACACGCCACCACCGGCGACGATCCCCTCCTCGACCGCGGCCTTGGCGTTGCGGACGGCGTCCTCGATCCGGTGCTTGCGCTCCTTGAGCTCGACCTCGGTCGCCGCGCCCGCCTTGATCACGGCGACGCCGCCGGCGAGCTTGGCCAGCCGCTCCTGCAGCTTCTCCCGGTCGTAGTCGGAGTCGCTGTTCTCGATCTCGGTGCGGATCTGGTTGACCCGCCCCGCGATCTGCTCCGCGTCGCCCGCGCCCTCGACGATCGTGGTCTCGTCCTTGGTGACCATGACCTTGCGGGCCCGGCCGAGCAGGTCGACGCCGACGTTCTCGAGCTTCAGGCCGACGGTCTCCGAGATCACCTGGCCACCGGTGAGGATGGCCATGTCCTGGAGCATCGCCTTGCGGCGGTCGCCGAAGCCGGGAGCCTTGACCGCGATCGACTTGAACGTGCCGCGGATCTTGTTGACCACCAGCGTGGCCAGTGCCTCGCCCTCGACGTCCTCAGAGATGATCGCCAGGGGCTTGCCGGTCTGCATGATCTTCTCCAGGACCGGCAGCAGGTCCTTGACCGCGGAGATCTTCGACTCCACCAGCAGGATGTAGGCGTCCTCGAGGACCGCTTCCATCCGCTCGGGGTCGGTGACGAAGTAGTGCGAGATGTAGCCCTTGTCGAAGCGCATGCCCTCGGT
>JBKPQU010000294.1:0-8958 GCA_046734255.1 Actinomycetota bacterium | reverse complement strand
GTCCTGATCGATGCCGGTCCGGACGCCGCGCTGGTGGACAGATGCCTGGGCCGGCTCGGCGTTCGTCACCTCGACCTTGTGGTGATCACTCACTACCACAGCGACCACGCCGCGGGCCTGGCCGGCGCTCTCCGCGGACGCGGTGCCGGCGAGGTGCTGGTCAGCCCACTCGGCCAGCCGGCGCCGGCCGCCCGCCAGGTCCGCGAGCAGGCGCGACGGGTCGGGGCGCCGGTGGTCCGTGCGTGGGCCGGCCTGCACGGCGTCACCGGCAGCCACGACTGGTCGGTCCGCTGGGCGGTGCTCTGGCCGCCGGTGCCTCCGTCCGCGGCGGGCAGGCCGGGTCCGGCGGACGTGCCGGCCCCCGTCCTGGAGGACGGCGGCTCCCTGGACGGGTCCGCCGCCAACGACGCGAGCCTGGTGGTCGCGCTGCGGGCGGGACCGCTCGGGCTCGTGGCCCTCGGCGACCTGGAGACCGCCGCCCAGGCGGCGCTCGCACGGCAGATCGTGATCGCTTCGGCGGTCGACGTGGTCAAGGTCGCCCACCACGGATCCGCCCGCCAGGACCCGGGGCTCTACGCCCGCCTGAGGCCGAGGATCGCCCTGATCGGCGTCGGCAGGCACAACGACTACGGGCACCCGGTGCCCTCCACGTTGGCGATGCTGCGGGCCGCGGGCATCCTCGTGCTCCGCACCGACACCGAGGGCGACGCGGCGGTGGTGACCCGGCGGGCCGCCGGCCTGGCGGTGGCCACCGCCGGTCCGCGGCCTCCTTGACCGCGAGCTCGACCCGCCCGCCGCGGCGGATCACCCGAGGGACGCTCCCCACCTGCGCTCCCGCCGTCGTAGCCTCCAAGCGTGGCGACGATGCCCGTGCCCGAGCCGCAGCGGCAGCTGGACGCGCTGACCGAGCCGCAGCGCCAGCTCGACGCGCTCACCGAGCTGGTGCTGGAGGTCTCGGCCCAGCGCAACGTGGGTGACGTGCTGGACGTCGCGCTGCGCCAATGCCTGTGGCTGACGGGCTCGGAGTTCGGGTTCGTGGGCCTGATCGGCAGCGACGTGCGCCAGATGGAGATCGTCGCCATCCACGGGTTCCACCCCTCGGCGGCCTTCTACGCCGAGCATCGGGTGATCCCGCTGCGGCCCAACGTGTTCGCCAGGGTCGTGCTGGAGGACCGTGCGGTCCGCACCGAGGACGCCACCAGCGATCCCGCTCGGGTCGGCCAGCCGCGGGGGCACCCGAGGGTGGGCACGTTCCTCGGCGTCCCGCTGCGGCAGGACGGCCGGCCGGTCGGGATGATCGGCCTCGCCAACCGGCCGGCGCCGTACGGCGACGAGCAGGAGCGCCTCGCCCTCACCTACGCCTCGCTGATCGCCGTCCTGGTGCACAACGCGCAGCTGTACGAGCGCCTGGAGGAGACCAACGCCCGGCTGGAACGAGTGGTCGCCGAGCGCACCGGCGAGCTCGCCGCGGCCCGGGACGCCCTGGCGGAGAAGGCGTCCCGGTTGCAGGCGGTCCTCACCGAGACCGTCGACACGCAGGAGCAGGACCGCCAACGGATCGCGGAGGACATCCACGACGGGATCAACCAGCTGCTGATCGGTGCGCTGCTGGAGCTCACCTCGGGGCAGCACCGGATCGAGGCCGGGCAGCCGGAGGCCGCAAGCGCGGCGCTGGCCTCGGCGCGGGACATCCTCTCGGAGGTGGAGTCGGAGATCCGGCGGGTGGTGCACGACCTGCACCCGCCGATCCTCGAGGGGCTCGGGCTGCCGGCGTCGATCCGCGACGTCGCGGAGCGCTTCGAGGCGTTCGCCGGTGTCGCGTGCAGGGTGACGATCAGCGGGCACCCGCTGCGACTGGCTCCGCGGGCCGAGATCAGTTTCTACCGCCTCGTCCAGGAGGCGCTGCGCAACGTCGCCGTGCACGCCGCGGCGAAGCGCGCCGACGTGGCGCTGAGCTTCGAGGGCGCCTGGATCGAGGTCGAGGTGAGCGATGACGGCCGCGGGTTCGAGGTCGCGGCGTTCGACCGGGTCCAGGGCTCCGACGGCCGGCTGCACCTCGGGCTGGAGAGCATGCGGCGGCGCGCGGAGAGCCTCGGCGGGCAGCTCGAGGTGTGGTCCCGGGCCGGCGGGGGTGCGTCGGTCAGGGCGACGATCCCCTACGGCGGCCAGCTCGGCAGGCCGGTGTGAGCACCAGCATCCTGCTGATCGACGACCATCCGATCGTCCGCCAGGGACTGCGCAGCCTGCTGTCCAACTACCCGGAGTTCAGGGTGGTCGGCGAGGCGGCGACGGTCGAGGAGGCGGTCGAGCTGTTCCGCCGGCTGCGGCCGGACGTCAGCCTCGTCGACATCCGGCTGGGCGCCGAGTCCGGGCTGGATCTCCTCGACGGGCTCCTGGAGGACGACCCGGCCGCACGCGTGCTGGTGGTCAGCTCCTTCGACGACGACGAGTACGTGACCCGCTCGCTGCGGGCCGGCGCGCTCGGGTACGTGCTCAAGGTCGACTCGCCCTCCGTGCTCGTCACCGCGATCGAGACCGTGGCGACCGGGCAGCGGGCGCTGAGCCCGCGGGTCACCGGGCACCTGGTGGAGCAGCTGATGGGCGAGGCGACCTCGCAGGAGCCGGACCTCGACCAGCTCGAGCTGCGGATGCTGCAGATGCTCAGCCGCGGGCTCAGCAACGGCCAGATCGCCGACGAGCTCTACATGAGCGACACCACGGTGAAGCGGCGGCTTCGCGTCGTGTTCGGCAAGCTCGGGGTGAGCCGGCGGGCGGAGGCGGTCGGGGCCGCCGCCCGGCGTGGCCTGCTCTGAGGGGGTTTGGGCACCTCGGTCACCGCGCTCCGGACGTTTGGCGATCAACGTGACCCGATCGGGTCACCACGTTGGCCCAGGCGTCGGCTCCCGTGGCCGAGCCGGGCCAGTTAGCGTGCGTGAGGATCAGTCTCGTCCCCCGGGGAGGTCTGACTCGTGTACCCAGCCGCGTTCGACTATTCCGCGCCGCAGACCCTCGAGGAGGCCCTGGCGACCCTGGCCCAACTGGGGGCCGACGGCCGGGTCCTGGCGGGCGGCCAGAGCCTGATCCCGATGATGAAGCTCAGGCTGGCCACACCCGGCCACCTGGTCGACATCAACGGGATCTCCGACCTCGCCTACATCCGCGAGGCCGACGACCACCTGGCGGTCGGGGCGCTGGCCCGGCACGCCGACCTCGCGGCGTCCGACCTGGTGTCGCGGACCAACGCCACGATGGCCTCGGCGGCGCTGTGGGTCTCGGATCCGTTGGTGCGCAATCGGGGCACGCTGTGCGGCTCGGTCGCGCACTGCGATCCCGAGGGCGACTGGAACTCGGTGATGCTCGCCGTGGGTGCCTCGGTCGTGGCCCGTTCCGCCGGTGGCGGGGAGCGGGTGATCCCGCAGGCGGACTTCGTCGTCGACTTCTTCACCAACGCCCTGGAGCCGGGGGAGATGGTCACCGAGGTCAGGGTGCCGAAGTACCCGGGCCCCGCCGGCGGGGCCTACCTCAAGCTGGAACGCAAGGTCGGCGACTACGCCACCGTGGGGGTGGCCACCCACCTCGTCCTGGACGGCGGCGGGCGGGTCGCCCAGGCCGGGCTCGCGCTGACCGCGGTCGCCGGTCACAACCTCAAGGTGGCCGAGGCGGAGCAGATGATGCTCGGCCAGCAGCCGGGGCCGGACCTGTTCGCGCAGGCCGCGGACATCGCCGCCCGCGCCTGCGACCCGGAGAGCGACGTCCGCGGCCCGGCCGACTACAAGCGGGCCGTGGTCGCCGAGTACACCCGCCGGGCCTTCGCCCAGGCGCTGGCCCAGGCGCGGTCCGGGCAGAACGGGCACGGCAGCGGAGCGGAGGCGTGAGCATGCAGATCACCGTGACCGTGAACGGGACGGCGTACACGCGCGAGGTCGAGCCGCGCGTCCTGCTGGTCGACCTCCTTCGCACCGACCTGGGGCTCACCGGCACGCACATCGGCTGCGACACCACGTCCTGCGGGGCGTGCACGGTGCTGCTCGACGGGACGCCGGTGAAGTCCTGCACGCTTTTCGCCGTCCAGGCGAACGGCCACCAGATCACCACGGTGGAGGGCCTGAAGGGGGCCGACGGGTTGCACCCGATCCAGGCCGCGTTCAAGGAGCACCACGGGCTGCAGTGCGGCTTCTGCACGCCGGGGATGATGCTGGTGGGCAAGGCGCTGCTGGAGCGGAACTCCGCGCCGAGCGACGACGATGTGCGCTGGGCGATCTCCGGGAACCTCTGCCGGTGCACCGGATACATGAACATCGTGGCCGCCATCCAGGCCGCCGGCCGGACCATCGCCGGCTCGGCAGCGGCCGAGGACGCGCCCGAAGCAGTGAAGGAGCCCACCGCATGACCACGGTGAACGAGCCGGTCAACCAGCCGAGGACACCACCGGAGATCGGCGGCATCGGCCACTCGGTGAGGCGCAAGGAGGACGACCGGTTCGTCCAGGGCGCCGGGCGCTACCTGGACGACGTCGTCCTTCCCGGGATGCTGCACATGGCGATCCTCCGCTCGCCGGTGGCGCACGCCCGGATCGTCTCGATCGACTCCTCCGCCGCCCAGGCGCTCGACGGCGTCGTCGCCGTGGTCACCGGCGAGATGCTGGCCGGCTACAACCTCGCCTGGATGCCGACCCTGTCCGGGGACACCCAGGCGGTGCTGGCCACCGACAAGGTCCGCTACCAGGGGCAGGAGGTCGCGGCCGTCATCGCCACCAGCCCCTACGTCGCGCAGGACGCGCTCGCCTACATCGTGGTCGACTACGACGACCTGCCCCCGATCACCTCGCCGCAGCAGGCGCTGGAGACCGGCGCCGCGCTGATCCGGGACGAGAAGGAGGGCCAGGTCGACAACCAGGCGTACAGCTGGCAGGCCGGGAACGCCGAGCTGACCGACGCCGCCTTCGGCCGGGCGGCGCAGGTGATCACCCTGGACACCCACTACCCGCGGTCGCACCCCGCCCCGATGGAGACCTGCGGGATCGTCGCCGACGTCAACCCGGCCACCGGTCAGGTGACCCTCTACATGACCAGCCAGGCCCCGCACGCCCACCGAACGCTGTTCGCGATCGTCGCGGGCCTGCCGGAGGAGAACATCCGGATCATCACCGGCGACATCGGCGGCGGTTTCGGCAACAAGGTGCCGATCTACCCCGGGTACGTGGTGGCCACCGCGGCGTCCCTGGTCATCGGCAAGCCGGTGAAGTGGGTGGAGACCCGCACCGAGAACCTGATCTCCACCGGCTTCGCCCGCGACTACCACATGCGCGGCGAGCTCGCCGTGGACGAGAACCAGCGGATCATCGGCCTGCGCGCCTCGGTGCTGTCGGACCAGGGGGCGTTCTACGCCGACGCGCAGCCGACGAAGTTCCGGGCCGGGCTGTTCCACATCTGCAGCGGCAGCTACGACTTCGACGCGGCGCACGTGACCGCCAAGGGCGCGTACACGAACAAGGCACCCGGCGGCGTGGCCTACCGCTGCTCGTTCCGGGTGACCGAGGCCTCGTTCCTGATCGAGCGGCTGGTCGACAAGGCCGCGCACGAGCTCGGGATGGACCCGGCCGAGTTCCGGATGCGCAACTTCATCCGGCCCGAGCAGTTCCCCTATCTCTCGCCGACCGGCTTCGTCTACGACTCCGGTGACTACGGCACCGCCCTGCAGCAGGCGATGGCCCTGATCGACTACCCGCAGTGGCGCCGCCGGCAGGCCGAACAGAACGCCGCGGCCGACCGCGGGGAGACCGGCAAGCGGATCGGCATCGGCATCGCGTCGTTCACCGAGGTGGTCGGCGCGGGGAACTCCCGCGAGTACGACATCGCCGGGCTGAAGATGTTCGACTCCGCCGAACTGCGGGTGCACCCCACCGGCAAGGCGATCCTGAAGCTCGGCGTCCAGACCCAGGGCCAGGGTCACGAGACGACCTTCGCCCAGATCGTCGCCGAGGAGCTCGGCATCCCGGTCGGTGACGTGAAGGTGCAGGAGGGGGACACCGACAACGTCCCCTACGGCCTCGGGACGTACGCCTCGCGCTCGACTCCGGTGGGAGGGGCGGCGACCGCGGTGGTCTCCCGCAAGCTGCGCGAGAAGGCACGGCTGCTCGCCGCGCACCTGCTCGAGGCCAGCCCCGACGACCTGGAGTGGGAGCCGGGCAGGTTCACGGTCAAGGGCACCGAGAAGTCCGTGTCGATCCAGGACATCGCCTTCGCCGCCTACACCAACCACCCCGAGGGCATGGAGGCCGGGCTGGAGGGCGTGACCTACTACGACCCGCCGAACATGACCTACCCGTTCGGGTCCTACATCGTCGTGGTCGAGGTGGACACCGGCGACGGTACGTGGAAGGTCCTGGACATGGCCGCCGTGGACGACTGCGGCGTCCGGATCAACCCGATGATCGTGGAGGGCCAGATCACCGGCGGCCTGACCGAGGGCTTCGCCAAGGCCAACATGCAGTGGATCACCTTCGACGACGACGGCAACTGCATCGGCTCCACGTTCATGGACTACCTGGTGCCCACGGCGTGGGAGACGCCAAAGTTCCAGCTCGGTGCGACCGTGACCCCCTCGCCGCACCACCCGATCGGCGCCAAGGGGGTGGGGGAGTCCGCCACCGTCGGCTCCCCGGCCGCCTACGTCAACGCGGTCGTCGACGCGCTGTGGGACCAGGGAGTGCGCACCCTCGACATGCCGGTGCTGCCGCACAGGGTCTGGCAGGCCGTGCACGGTGCATGACGTCCTGGCCCGCGCCGCCGCGCTGGCCGCCGACGGCACGCCGTTCGTGCTGGCGACGGTCACCTGGCGGCGCGGGCCGTCGTCCGGCAAGGGCGGGTCGAAGGCCCTGATCCACGCGGACGGCACGGTGGAGGGATGGCTCGGCGGTGCCTGCGCGGAGCCCACCGTCGTCCGGCACGCGCTTGAGGCGCTCGCCGACGGCACGCCGCGCCTGCTCGTGCTCGGGGAGCCGGACAGCCGGCCGGGCGTGACCACGGTCGCGATGGCATGCTCCAGCGAAGGCGCGATGGAGGTGTTCGTGGAACCGGTGCTGCCCGCCCCGGACGTGTGGGTGGTGGGTCGTTCCCCGGCGGTGGCCACCCTGGCCCGGCTGGCGGAGGTGCTCGGCTGGGACGCGCACATCGTCGGCGACGACCTGGACCTCTCCCGGGTGCGTGAACGCTCGGCGGTCGTGGTCGCCACCCAGGGGCACTACGACGAGCCGGCGGTCAAGGCGGCGCTCGACACGCCGGCCGCCTACATCGGGCTGGTCGCCTCGGCGAAGCGCGCCGCCGCGGTCCGCGAGTGGCTGGCCGGGCAGGGAGTGGGCGAGGAGCAGCAGGTCAGGGTCCGGGCACCAGCCGGGCTCGACCTCGGCGCCACCTCGCACGACGAGATCGCGGTGGCGATCCTCGCCGAGCTGGTGGCCCTGCGGGCGGTCCCGGGAGCGGCCGGATCGCCCGGGATCAGCATGCCGGAGCAGGCGATCGACCCCGTCTGCGGGATGAGCGTGGACGTCGCCACCGCCCGCTTCACGAGCCGGTACGGTGACGAGGTCGTGTACTTCTGCGCTGCCGGTTGCCAGCGTGCCTACGAGGCGATGCGAGCTGCCGGCGGAGGAGATCATGAAGATCAGCCATGAGTTCACCGTGTCCCGCCCGACGCAGGCCGTGTGGGACTTCTTCCAGAACGTGCCCGATGTCGCGCAGTGCCTGCCCGGCGCCGAGGTGACATCCAACGAGGGCGACGGCAAGTACGCCGGCAAGGTCGCGGTGAAGCTGGGCCCGATGTCGGCCACGTTCGACGGGCAGGCGACGGTGACCACCGATGCCTCGACGCACACCGGGACGATCGACGGCAAGGGCGCCGACCGCCGCGGCGGCAGCCGCGGTGCGGTGAAGGTCGTCTATACCCTGCACCCGGACGGCGCCGCCACCAAGGTGAACATCGACGCCGACGTCACGCTGTCCGGTGCGGCCGCGCAGTTCGGCCGCAGCGGCCTGATCAACGAGATGTCCAACCGGTTGATCGGGGAGTTCGTCGGCTGCGTGGAGGGCAAGCTGGCTGCGGGCAGCGTGGAGGAGGCCGCGGAGATCAAGGCCGGCGAGGTACGGGGCTTCTCGCTGTTCTGGAGCAGCTTGCTGGCCTGGCTGCGCGGCCTGTTCGGCCGGAAGCCGGCGGCCTAGGCGCCGATGCCGACGCAACCGTCGGGCGGGCGTGGGTCCGCCAGGTCCTCGGCCGGGCGCGCCGCGGCACGCACGGTGGCCGCGCACGAGGCCAGGCGGGCGCCCGTCGTCCTGGTGTCCGGTGCGGAGGGCCTGCTGGCCGACCGGGCCGTCGCGGCCGTGGTGGCCTCCGCCAAGGAGGAGGATCCGGCGACCGAGGTCACCTACCTCGACGCCGCGGGCTACCAGCTCGGCCTGCTCGCCCTCGCCACCAGCCCGTCACTGTTCGGCGGGGACAGGGTGGTCGTCGTCAGCTCGGTGGAGCAGACCAACGACGTCTTCGTCGCCGACGCGACGGCGTACCTGCGGGACCCCTCGCCGGACGCCAGCCTCGTGCTGCGGCACGGCGGCGGTCAGCGGGCGAAGGGGCTGATGGACGCCGCCCGTGCGGGGGGCGCGCTGGAGGTCGCCTGCCAGCCGCTGGCCCGGGACGACGAGAAGGTGGACTTCGCGGCCGCGGAGTTCGCCCGGGCCGGGAGGGCGATCGCTCCGGCGGCGCTGCGGGCGCTGGTCGACGCGGTCGGCAGCGACCTGCGCGAGCTGGCCGCGGCATGCGCGCAGCTGATCAGCGACACCGACTCCGCCGCCGGCGACCGGATCGAGCCGGGCGTGGTCGAGCGGTACTTCGGCGGCAGGGTCGAGGTGACCGGGTTCCGGGTGGCCGACGCCGCCGTCGCCGGGCGGGCGGCCGACGCGCTGGGGC
>JBKPQU010000293.1:0-12336 GCA_046734255.1 Actinomycetota bacterium | reverse complement strand
CGCGGTGAAGGGCCTCGGCGGGTACCACCTGGCCTGCGATGCCACGAACCCGCGCGCGGTCGAGCGGCTGCGCCGGCTGAAGCGGCGGGGGGACAAGCCGTTCGCCGTCCTCGTCGGCGACCTGGCCGCCGCTCGGGGCATCGCCCACGTGGGCGACGCCGAGGCGGAGCTGCTGTGCGGTCACCGGGCCCCGATCGTCCTGCTGCGCCGCCGGGCCTCGACGGTCGCGACCGGGGTCGCGCCGGGCAACCCGGATCTCGGCGTGATGCTTCCGCCGACCGGGCTGCACCACCTGCTGCTCGGCTTGCCGGGCGATCCGCCAGGACCCTCGGTGCTGGTCCTGACCAGCGGCAACCTGTCCGGCGAGCCGATCGTGATCGACGACGAGGACGCGCTGTCCCGGCTGGACGGCATCGCGGACGCGTGGCTGCGGCACGACCGGCGGATCGAGCTGCCCTGCGACGACTCGGTGGTGCGGGTGATCGACGGGCAGGAGCTGCCGGTTCGCCGCTCCCGCGGCTACGCGCCGCTGCCGGTGCGGTTGCCGGTCGAGGTGCCGCCGCTGCTCGCCGTGGGCGGCGACCTGAAGAACACCTTCTGCCTGGCCGCGGGCCGTCGCGGCTGGCTGTCCGCACACATCGGCGACATGGACGACCTCGCGACGCAGCAGGCCTTCGGCCGCGCGACCCGGCATCTCGGGACCCTGCTCGGGGTCGCCCCGGAGGCGATCGTCGCGGACAGCCATCCCGGGTACGCGGTCGGCCGGTGGGCCGCGCGGAATGCCGCGGGCCGCCCGGTGGCGCTCGTGCAGCACCATCACGCGCACGTCGCGACGACGATGGCCGACCAGGGCCTGGACGGCACGCAGCCGGTGATCGGCGTGGCGCTCGACGGCACGGGCTACGGCGACGACGGCGCGGTCTGGGGCGGTGAGGTGCTGGTCGCCGACTACCGCGGCTACCGGCGCTTCGCCCACCTCGGGTACGTGCCGCTGGCCGGGGGGGACGCCTCCGTCCGCCGTCCCTACCGGATGGCGATGGCGCACCTGCGCGCCGCCGGGCTGCCCTGGGACGCCGCGCTGCCGTGCCTGCGGGCGTGCCCGGACGACGAGCGCCGCGTCCTGGACCGCCAGCTGCACACGGGTCTGGGCTGCGTGCCCACCTCCAGCATGGGCCGGCTGTTCGACGCCGTGGCCTCGCTGGCCGGGGTCTGCCACCTGGTCGGCTACGAGGCGCAGGCCGCGATCGAGCTCGAGGCTGCCGCGCTGCCGGCGATCGAGGGCGAGGAGGAGGGGTACCCCCTCCCCCTGATCACCGCCTCGCCCTCGGTCGCCGGTGCGGACCGGGTGCTGGACCCTGCGCCCCTGATCGCGGCGGCGGTCGGCGACGTCCTCGGCGGCGTCCGGCCGGCGGTCGTCGCCGCGCGCTTCCACCGGGCCGTGGTGGCCGGCCTGGTCGAGGTGGCGGACGCCGCGCGTGCGGCGACCGGCCTGCAATCCGTGGCGCTCGGCGGGGGCGTGTTCGTCAACACGATCGTGGTGCGGCTGCTCCGCGCGGCGCTGGAGGCCCGCGGCTTCGCCGTCCTGCTCCCCCGGCTGGTGCCGCCCACCGACGCCGGCATCGCGCTCGGCCAGACAGTGATCGGCGCTGCCCGGCTCGCCGCCGACGGCGACGTCCCGGCCGCGCCGCCCGACAACCTCCCGGCCGCCGCCGGCTGCTGATCGACGCAGGCGACCGCGACCGCTGACAGGAAGGGAGTGACCGCCATGTGCCTTGCGGTACCCGGCAAGATCCTCGAGATCGAGGAGCGAGACCTGACCCGGATGGCGAGGGTGGACTTCGGCGGCGTGGTGAAGGACGTCTGCCTGGAATACCTGCCCGACATCGAGGTCGGCGACTACGCGATCGTGCACGTCGGCTTCGCGATCCAGCGGCTGGACGAGGCCTCCGCCCAGGAGACGCTGACGCTGTTCGAGGGCCTCGGGATCATGGACGAGGAGTTCGGCGACGCCTGGGGCCGGGCCGCTCGCGAGGCCGGAGCCCATCGCCCGGACGGAACCGAGCTCGCCGGCACGAACGGTGCCGGCAGCGAAACCGCAGGGGGGGCCCCCGAAGGGTGGGCCCCCGAAGAGGCCCCCGAAGGGGCGCTCGGAGAGGAGGTGTCCCGGTGAAGTACATCGACGAGTTCAACGACCCGGTGCTGGCCAAGCGCCTGGTTGACGACATCCACGCGGCCACCACCTCGCCCTGGGCGATCATGGAGGTCTGCGGCGGGCAGACTCACTCGATCATCCGGCACGGGATCGACCAGCTGCTGCCGGAGGGGATCGAGATGATCCACGGGCCGGGCTGCCCGGTCTGCGTGACGCCGCTGGAGATGATCGACAAGGCGCTGGAGATCGCCTCCCAGCCGGGCGTGATCTTCTGCTCGTTCGGCGACATGCTGCGGGTGCCGGGCAGCGGGAGCGACCTGTTCAACGTGAAGAGCGCGGGCGGCGACGTCCGGGTGGTCTACTCCCCACTGGACGCGCTCAACCTGGCCCGGGCCAACCCGGACCGGCAGGTGGTGTTCTTCGGGATCGGCTTCGAGACCACGGCACCGCCGAACGCGATGACCGTCTACCAGGCGAAGCGCATGGACGTGCGCAACTTCAGCCTTCTGGTCTCGCACGTCCGGGTGCCGCCGGCGATCGCCGCGATCATGGAGTCACCGACCTGCCGGGTGCAGGGGTTCCTCGCGGCGGGGCACGTCTGCAGCGTGATGGGGACGGTCGAGTACCCCGAGCTGGTCGACCGCTACCGCGTGCCGATCGTGGTCACCGGGTTCGAGCCGCTGGACATCCTCGAGGGCATCCGGCGCACGGTGATCCAGCTGGAGCAGGGGCGGGCGGAGCTGGACAACGCCTACCCGCGGGTCGTGCCGGTGGAGGGGAACCCGGCGGCGCGCGCCATGCTCAGCGACGTGTTCGAGGTCACCGACCGGGCATGGCGGGGAATCGGCGTGATCCCGAGCAGCGGATGGCGGCTGTCCTCGGCGTACCGGGAGTTCGACGCCGAGGAGCGCTTCCAGGTGGCCGGGATGCACACCCAGGAGTCGGCCATCTGCCGCAGCGGCGAGGTGCTGCAAGGCCTGATCAAGCCGCACGAGTGTGCCGCGTTCGGCAAGGAGTGCACGCCGCGCACGCCGCTGGGCGCGACGATGGTCTCCAGCGAGGGTGCCTGCGCGGCGTACTACCTCTACCGCAGGCTCGACACCGGGCACTCGAGGGAGGCGGCTCCCGTTGGCTGAGACCGTGACCGACGTGCCGGCCGACTCGGGCGGCCTGGACTTCGATGCGTGGTCGTGCCCGGTGCCGCTGCGCAACTCGCCGACGATCGTCATGGGTCACGGCGGTGGCGGGCAGCTGTCCGCGGAGCTGGTCGAGCACCTGTTCGTGCCCGCGTTCGGCGGGCTGCCGCGGCACGGGTTGGCCGACTCCGCAGTGGTGGAGCTGGGCGGCGCGAGGGTCGCGTTCTCCACCGACTCGTTCGTGGTGCGGCCGATGTTCTTCCCCGGCGGCAGCATCGGCGACCTCGCGGTCAACGGCACGGTCAACGACCTGGCGATGAGCGGGGCCCAGGCGGCGCACCTGTCCTGCGGGTTCATCCTCGAGGAGGGCACCGACCTGGACATCGTCGGCCGCGTCGCGCAGGCGCTCGGCCGGGCCGCCGAACGGGCCGGGGTCAGCGTGGTCACCGGCGACACGAAGGTGGTGGACTCCGGCCACGGCGACGGGGTGTACATCAACACCGCGGGCATGGGCGTCGTCCCGGACGGCGTCGACATCCGGCCGGACCGGGCACAGCCGGGCGATGTCGTGATCGTCAGCGGCGACATCGGCGTGCACGGCATCGCGGTGATGAGCGTGCGCGAGGGGCTGGAGTTCGACACCGAGATCCGCAGCGACTGCGCCCCGCTCAACGGGTTGGTCGCCGCGATGCTCGAGGCGACGACCGACCTGCACTGCCTGCGCGACCCGACCCGCGGCGGCCTGGGCACGAGCCTGAACGAGATCGCGGCGGCGTCGGGCGTCGGAGTCCGGATCGAGGAGACGGCGCTGCCGGTGCCCGACGCGGTCGGCAACGCCTGCGGCATGCTCGGCCTCGACCCGCTGTACGTGGCCAACGAGGGCAAGCTCGTGGCGTTCGTCCCGCCCGAGCACGCCGACGCGGTGCTCGCCGCCATGCGCTCCCACCCGCTCGGCGCGGCCGCCACCCGGATCGGGGAGTGCACGAGCGATCACCCCGGCATGGTTGTCGCCCGGACGGCCTTCGGCGCGACCCGGGTCATCGACCTCCCGCTCGGGGAGCAGCTGCCCCGGATCTGCTGACGCCGGGTCTGCCGGGAGCAGCCCCGTCCCCGATGCCCACGGTGTGACACCGTGCGCAAAGGAAGCCCACGGTGTCACACCGTGGGCTTCCTCGATAGGACTAAGTCCGCGCAGTTGCAGCGAGGCTCAGTGCGAGTGCGGCGAGAGCGGCGGGAACCAGCCGGTCTCCGGCCGGGCGCGCTCACTCCGGGCGTCGGTGGTGTCGACCCCGATGAAGGGGGCGACCAGGCAGATCGCCAGGAGAACGATCATCAGGACGATGATCCCCATTGTCGTTCACCTCCTCCGCATGGGCCTACTTGCTCAACATCTCCAGCTCCATGGTTCATCCGCAAACCGTTCGACGTCCAGCGATTATCATTGAAGAACCATTAAGCAAATCTGTACGATTGGCAGGTGCTGAGCGCGCGCCTGCTGGCGGTCCACGCCACGGTGGTCGACATCGGCTCGCTGACCGGCGCGGCGGCCGCGATGGGGTACACGACGTCCGCGGTGAGCCAGCAGCTGGCCCGGCTGGAGAGGCAGGCCGGCGTGCCGCTGTACGAGAAGTCCGGCCGCGGCGTCCGGCCGACGCCGGCGGGGCTGCTGCTCGCCGAGCACGCCGAGCGGGTGCTCCGGGAGGTCGCGGAGGCGGAGGCGGCGCTGGCCGACCTGCGTGCCGGCCGGACCGGGCGGCTGCGGATCGTCTCGTTCCACTCGGCCGGGGAGTCCCTGTTGCCGCCGGCCGTCGCCGAACTGCTCCGGGCGGTGCCCGGCGTGCACGTCATGCCGATCGTCGACGAGACCGTCGGCGCGCTGAAGCGGCTGCGGGCCGGCGAGGTCGAGCTGGTCGTGGTGGTCGAGGAGTTCGGGCGCGGCGAGCAACCCGAGGACGACCTGCTGCGCTGGCACCTGCTGGACGACGAATACCGCGTGCTGCTGCCACACGACCACCAACTGGCCCGGCGCCGGACGGTCCCGCTGGAGGATCTGGACTCCTCGGACTGGATCATCACGACCGGCCCGGTGGACTACGTCCGGGAGGCCACCGTGGCCGCGTGCGGCCGGGCGGGGTTCGTCCCGCGGGTGGTTGCCGAGGCGGACGAGTTCCCCGTGACCCAGGGCTACGTCGCCGCCGGGCTCGGCGTCGCGCTGGTGCCTCAGATCGCGCTGGGTGCCCTGCGCTCCGGCGTGACGGTCCGGCGGCTGAACTCGCCGCCGCCCCCGCGGCACATCTGGCTCGCGACCCGCCCGGCGCTGACCCAGCAGCCGGCGGTGACCCGGATGGTCGAGGCCCTGCGAGGGTCCGCCGTCCGGGCCATCCGCACCGAACGCCGCCAGCGCGGCACCTAGGCGTGGACCGGGCGTGCCGGATGTGAACGGAGGACGAGGCCGACGACCACCACGCTGGCTGCCAACAGGACGGCGGAGACCATGAAGGCGGCGTCGGCTCCAGCGACGAACATGTGGGTGGTCGTGTCCGCACCCGCACCCGCGCCGGCGGATTCGGCCGCCCGCCGGCTCGCCCCGCCGAAGACCGTGACCAGGACCGCGAGTCCGAGCGATCCTCCCAGCTGCTGTGCCACGTTCACCAGGCCGGAGGCGGCCCCCGCGTGGCGAGGTTCGACGGCGTGCAGGCCGGCCGAGGTGAGCGGGACGAACGCTGACCCGTTGCCGAGTCCCAGCAGCACGAGCGGGCCGAGCACGCCGAGGTAGCCGCTGGTGGCCGAAAGCCGGGTCAGCCACAGCATGCTCGCCGTCGACAGAATGGCCCCGACGACCATCACCGGCCGCGGACCCATTCGCTCCACCAGGACCCGGGCGCTCGCCTGAGAGCTGGCGAAGAGCACGACCGTCACCGGCAGGAAGGCGAGGCCGGTGCGGATCGGGCCATAGCCGAGCGTGCCCTGCAGGAACTGGGTCAGGAAGAAGAACATGCCCATCATCGCGGCGAACATCAGCAGCCGGGCCAGGTAGGCGCCGGTTCGGGTTCGGTCGGCGAAGAGCTCGAGCGGGGTGATCGGCGCGGTGGCGCGACGTTCCACGAGCACGAAGGAGGCCAGCAGCACCACCCCGGCGGCGAAGGCCGCGATGGTCAAGGTGTCGCCCCATCCGGTGGACGCGGCATGGACGAAGCCGTAGACCAGGGCGGTCATCCCCAGGGTCGAGGAGACCGCGCCGGCCAGGTCGAACTGTCCGGCCGCCCGCCGCGTCTCCGGGACCAGGACGGCCGCGGCCACCAGCACGCCCACGCCGATCGGGACGTTGACGAACATCACCCATCGCCACGACAGCAGGGCCGTGAGCAGACCGCCCGCCAGGAGGCCGATGGCGGCTCCGCCGACGGAAACGCCCGTGTACAGGCCCAGTGCGCGCGTGCGCTCCCGGCCCTCCGCGAACATGGACATGAGCAGCGCCAGCGTGGCCGGTGCTGCGAACGCGGCACCGGCACCTTGAACGGCGCGGGCGGCGACCAGCCAGCCTGCGGAG
Organism: Actinomycetota bacterium; assembly: GCA_046734255.1. Classification (GTDB taxonomy): domain Bacteria; phylum Actinomycetota; class Actinomycetes; order Actinomycetales; family Kineosporiaceae; genus JBKPQU01. The sequence continues at coordinate 5,498 of JBKPQU010000293.1, read as the reverse complement.
GTGGCCAGGCCGCCGAGCAGCGAGGCTGCCGTGAATACGACGATCCCCGCGAGGTAGGTGCGTCTCCGGCCCCTGAGGTCCCCGGCCCGGGCGCCGAGCAGCAGCAGCCCGCCGAACGCGAGCGTGTACGCATTGAAGACCCAGGAGAGACCGGACGGGGTGAAACCGAGTGCGGTCTGCATGCTCGGCAGGGCGACGTTCACGATGCTGATATCGAGAACGACCATGAGCTGGGTGACGAGGATGACGCCCAGAACGAGGGAGCGGCGGCGGTCCGGGTCCTCCTTCGAGTGTGCCGATGGGCGATCGAGTGTGGAGATGGCGTTGTCTGACACGGAGGCGTGCTCCTTCGGTAGCACTGAGGTAGCATGGAGCAGGAATCGGAGGCCTCCTCCGGATACAATACGGAGGCTCACTCCGGTTAGCAAGTCGAAAGACCTCTGGAGGTGGGGCGTGTCGGCAGAGCCGAGGGAGCACGTCTCCACGGGGCGTCCGATGCGTGCGGACGCGCGGCGCAACTACGAACGCCTGACAGCCGCGGCTCGCATCGCGTTGACCGAGCGCGGGGGCGAGGTCTCGATGGAGGAGGTCGCGCGGCGTGCCGACGTCGGGATCGGAACGCTCTACCGGCACTTCCCGACCCGTCTGGACCTTCTGGAGGCGGTCTACCGCGAGGACGTCGAGACGGTGGCGGGCAGCGCGGAGACGCTGATGGCCTCGGAGTCGGAATGGGCGGCGTTGGAGCAGTGGCTCCATCTGTACATCGGTTACGCCGCCACCAAGCGGGTGCTCCTGCAAGAACTCGCGGACGCCGTGGACAAGGACTCCGACCTGCTGACCTATTCGCGGCGCGCCATCAACGAGGCAGCGGCAGCGGTCCTGGCCAGAGCACAACGCGCAGGTGTCGCGCGCCGGGATGTGGAGCCGTCAGACCTGCTTCGCCTGGTCGGGGGTTGCGCGATGCTGCCCCACCTCGAGCCTGACCAGCAGGAGCGGATGCTGCGGATCGTCCTCGACGGCATACGCGTCCAGGAGGACCGATGAGCGTGCAGCTGAACCACACGATCGTGCGGGTGCGGGACAAGCGTGAGTCCGCGGAGTTCCTGGCCGAGATCCTCGGGCTGGACCCGCCGACGCCGTTCGGGCCGTTCCTCGTCGTCCAGGTGGACAACGACGTCTCCCTGGACTTCGCCGACGACCACGGCCCCGCGCACCCGCAGCACTACGCGTTCCTCGTCGGCGAGGCTGAGTTCGATGCCTGCTTCGGCCGGATCCGCGAGCGCGGGCTGCCCTACTGGGCCGACCCGGGCAAGCGCCTGCCAGGTGAGATCAACACCAACGACGGTGGGCGCGGCGTGTACTGGGAGGACCCGAGCGGCCATTTCCTGGAGATCATCACGCGGCCCTACGGCAGCGGCGGCTGAGCCGACCGATCGCCAGTGATCAGGCCGGGCGCTCCGCCTTCGGCAGCCGGCTGACCACCGCCCGGTAGGAGGTGTCGATCGCCTCGAGCACCTCGTCGTCCGGGATGGCGCCGCCGATCCGCAGGGTGTTCCAGCCGTAGCGGCCGATGTAGGCCATCACCGACGCGTCCTCCGGGTAGCGGTGCACCCACTCGTCGGCCTCTTCGCGGGTCGCGCCGCACTTCAGGCCGACCGCCGTCCCGGAGCCGACGAACGCGAAGATCTTGCTGCCCACCTTCACGACGACGTCCCCCTCCCACGGCTGGTCCTGCCAGGCACCGGGCTTGGCCAGGCAGTGCGCGAGCAGCTCGTCGCCGGTCATCGTCACCTCCCAGATGCCAGCGAACCCTACGTGATCTCCGATCGCAGCAGCAGCGTGTCCAGCCCGCGGACCAGACCGGTCAGGCCGCTCACGGCCCGGACGGCGAGCAGGGTGCCGGCGACGTACGGCGCGGCGGAGCTGCCGGCGTCGTGGCGGATCGTCAGCCGCTCGTCCGGCAGGGCGAAGACCACCTCGGTGGACACGGTGAAGCTGGGCAGCCGCACCGAGTGGATCTGCGTGCCCGCCAGGGTCGCGCCGCGGGCTTCGACGTGGCCCGCCGTGGTAGCGACCGGGACGTCGAGCACAGGACGGCCGACCTCGGCCAGGCGCTCGGCGAGCTCCCGAGCGGTGCCGCTGGGGGCGTCGGGCTTGGTCGAGGCGGCGTAGTCGATGATCTCCCGGTTGGGCAGGAACCGGGCGGCGAGCAGGGCGGCCGCCTGGGCCATCGCGGCTGTCACGGAGAAGTTGCCGGCCGCGACCACGCCGACGCCGGCGGCGCGGGCGGCACTGTCGATCTCGCAGAAGTCCTCGCCGGACAGCCCGGAGGAGCCGATCACCACGTGCACGCCGCGGGAGATGGCGGCCAGCACGTTCTGCCGCACGACGTCGTGCGAGGTGTAGTCGACCAGGACGTCCGCCCCCTCGACGGCGGTCGCGACGTCCGCCAGAACGGGGACGTCGTTCGGCGGTCCGCCCCATGCCTCGCCCAGGTCGCCCCCGGCCGACGAGCGGGCGACCGCCGCGCGCAGCGTCAGGTCCTCGGAGTCCAGCACGGCCTCGGCCACGGCCCTCCCGGTCCAGCCGGTCGCCCCGGCCACCACCACAGACAGCGTCACGCCGGCGCCTGGTCGGGGACCGCGGCCCGGTGGTGCTCGGGCAGGGCGTCCCACCAGCGGCGGCGGGCGTGCTCGAGGGAGGCGGGCGGGAGGTCGCCGTGCACCCGCAGGCGCGCCAGGCCGCCGTCCGGGAACACGTCGAGCCGCACGTGGGTCGCCGTGATCCCCGGGGCGGCGAGGTAGCGGTGACGCGTGTCCGGCTGCACGCGCGACTTCGGCACCACCTCGCGCCACTCGCCGGCGTCGTCGACGGACACGCTCGTGGCGTCCACCGCCGACAGCCTCACCCAGCCCGGCGCGTTGCCGACGAAGTACGACGTGTCGACCTCCACGTGCCGGAGCGTCCCGGCGGCCGCCAGCTGGAACGTCGCGAAGTCGTTGCCCTCGTCCCGGCGCCGTGCGTTCTCCCAGCCCTCACCCATGATCCGGGCCCGGCCCGGCAGGATGAGGTTGGCCGGTGAGGAGTAGAAGGCGTCCGAGCACTCCACCAGCCGCCCGCCGTTCTCCATCGCCGCCAGGTCGATCGTGCCCTCCAGGAAGCGCGGGTCCGGGACCACCTCCCCGTGCACCCGCAGCCTCGCCACACCGCCGTCCGGGTAGATGCACAGCCGCACGTGCGTCCACCGGCGGCGATCGGTCACCGCGTAGGTGTTCGCGGTGTCCCCCTGCGCGGCGCTCCTCGGGACGATCGGCTCCCAGGGCGCGGCGGCCAGCTCGTCCACGCTCGGGTACCCCTCGACCGAGGTCGCCTCCACCGAGATCTCCGGCGGGTAGTTCCCGCGGAAGAACGCGGTGTCCACGACGACGCCGTGCACGACGCCGGCGGCGCCCAGCCGGACGATCGTCCAGTCGTACCCGGGCTCCCGGCGCCGGCGGGTCTCCCAGCCGTCGTAGATCTTTCCCTTGTGCCCGAACGACTCCGCCGAGAACGTCGGCGGGTCCGGGCGGATCAGGTTCTCGCGCTCGGCGAACAGCTCGTCGTTGGCCGCGGTGACGCTGCCGGCCAGCTGCCGCGAGGCGAGGTCCGTCATCTGGGTGAAGTCCTTGGCCACGGTCAGGTCCCTCCTCTGGTCAGCAGCCGTCCCCGCGGCGCGGTGGCGTCCACCCGTTCGCCGCGCAGCCAGGTGGCGCGCACGACGCCGGCCAGGGCCCGCCCGTCGTACGGCGTCACTGGATTCTTGTGCTGCAGGCGGGTGGCGTCGACGACGAACGCCTCGTCCGGGGCGAACGCGACGACGTCCGCGTCGTAGCCGAGCGCGAGCAGGCCCTTGCGGGTCATCCGGGCGAGTTGCGCCGGCCGGGCGGCCATCCACCGGCTCACGTCGGTCAGCTCGAAGCCGCGGCTGCGGGCCTGCGTCCACACCGCCGCCAGCGACACCTGCAGCGACGACACCCCGCCCCAGGCGAGGCCGAAGTCCCCGCTGTCCAGCTCCTTCAGGTCGACGGTGCTGGGGGAGTGGTCGGAGACGACGCAGTCGATGATCCCGTCCCGCAGCCCCTGCCACAGCAGCTCGCGGTTGGCGGCCTCGCGGATCGGCGGGCAGCACTTGAACTGCGTCGCGCCGTCGGCGATCTCCTCGGCGGTGAAGACCAGGTAGTGCGGGCAGGTCTCGGCCGTGATCTGCACGCCCTCGCGGCGCGCAGAGGCGATCATCGGCAGCGCGTCGGAGCTCGACAGGTGCAGCACGTGCGCCCGCGCACCGGTCCACCGCGCGCGCTCGATCACCTGCGCGACCGCGACGTTCTCCGCGCCCCGCGGCCGCGAGCGGAGGAAATGGTTGTAGGACTCCCCGCGCGGGCTCGGCGCCCGGTCGATCGCACGCGAGTCCTCGGCGTGCACGATCATCAGGGCGTCGAATCCGGCGATCTCGGCGAGGTCCTCCTCGAGCTCGTCGGCGTCCAGGTGCGGGAACTCCTCCACCCCGGAGTGCAGCAGGAAGCACTTGAACCCGAACACCCCGGCGTCGTGCAGCGCCCGCAGCTGCGGCCGGTTGCCCGGTATCGCACCGCCCCAGAAACCGATGTCGACGTGCGCCTGCGGCGCCGCGGCCTCGCGCTTGACCGCCAGCGCCGCCACGTCGACGGTCGGCGGGATCGAGTTCAGCGGCATGTCCACGATCGTGGTGATGCCGCCCGCGGCCGCCGCCCGGGTGGCGGTCTCGAAGCCCTCCCACTCGGTCCGGCCGGGCTCGTTGACGTGCACGTGCGTGTCGACCAGCCCCGGCATCAGCACCTCGTCGTCCGCGATCTCGACGACCTCCGGGGCCTGCAGGGAGTCGCCGTACGGTTCGATCGCGACGATCGAACCGTCCCGCACGCCGACGCACCGGGGAACGATCCCGGCCGTGGTGAGGACGCGGCGGGCGCGGAAGACCGTGTCCAGCTCAGGCATGCCCGCCCCCCTCTCCTCCGGCGCTGCCGCGCCCGGGATCCTGGGACGTTGCGGGGGACGTCGCGGCCGGCAGCTGTTCGCGGGCGATCCTGGCGCCGACGCGTTCCAGCAGCTCGGCGGCGTCGGTCATGCTACGGCGCGGGTCGGGCTCCAGCGCCGAGAGCGGGTACGCCGCGCGGATCCCGGCCCGCTGCAGATCGTCGTGGCCCAGCAGGCTCCGCCCGGCGACGGCGACCACCGGCACGCCCGCGCGGGCCGCCGCCCGGGCCACCCCGATCGGCGCCTTGCCCTGCAGGCTCTGCTCGTCCAGCGAGCCCTCACCGGTGACGACCAGCGCGGCGCCCTCGACCACCTCGGCGAAGCGCACGAGCTCGAGCACGAGGTCGATGCCGGGGCGCAGCTCGCCGTGCAGCACCGCGAGCGCCGCGAACCCGGTGCCGCCGGCGGCGCCGGCCCCGGACGCCGCCGACAGGTCGGCACCGGTC
>JBKPQU010000292.1:0-5427 GCA_046734255.1 Actinomycetota bacterium | reverse complement strand
GACCAGGACGGCGACCCGCCCGGCGATCTGCGGCGGCGGGCGGTCGCCGCGCAGCGTGCGCTCGCGTATCGCCAGCTCCGCCTCGGCCCGGCGGAAGGCCTCCTCCATCACCTCGGCGGGCAGACCGACCCGGCCGGCCACCGTCTGGTCGAGCACCCGCACGCCACCGGTCGCGACCGCACCCATCGCCAGCTCTGCCCGCCCGGGAACCCCCACCTTGCGGACGACGAGCACGTCCAGCGGCGACCCGAGCGCGGCCGCGACCGGCGCCGCGACCGGTACCCCGCCCCGCGGCAGGGCCAGCACCAGCGCGCGGTGCCCAGGCCAGCGGGCCACCAGCCGTTCGGCAACTCGCTCACCGAGCCGCCGTCCGGCGTCGGCCCGATCGGCGAACCGGGGCCAGTTCACGGCCCGGCTCCTCTCGCGCTCGGGTGTACTGCTCAGGCAGCCAGATCATGCACCCGACACGGCCGGGCGTCACCCCAGCAGGTAACCGCCGTTCACGTCCAGGTTCACGCCGTTGACCGAGGGGTTCTCGAACAGGAAGGCGCAGGCGTGGACGATGTCCGCCATCGTCACCCCGCGTCCGGTCGGGGTTCGCGCGGTCACCCGCTGGACCACGGCGTCGTTGCCCGCCCAGTACGGGCTGTCCAGGACGAATCCCGGGTGGATGGCGTTGACCCGGATCGGTTTCAGCTCGACCACCAGCGTGTTCACCATGCCGAGGACGCCGCCGTTGACCGATGTCACCGTGACCGAGCCCGGGTAGGGCGCGTCCTTGGCCAGGCCACCGAAGATCACGATGGACGCGTCCGGCGCAAGCCTGGACCGCAGGGCGTGGATCACCTCGGTGTAGCCGACGAGTTTGAGCGTGACCAGAACCAGCGCCTTGCCGAGGTCGTACTCGGCGACGGTGTTCACGTCCCGCTGGATCGCCACCAGCGCCAGGTGCTGAACGGGGCCCTGGACATCGGCCAGCGCCGCGGCGATCCCGTCGGGCTGGGACAGGTCGAACGCCGCGGAGGTGGCCTTTCCTCCCAGCTCGGCCGCCGCGGACGCCGCGCGCCCGGCATCCCGGCCGGTGATCACAACGTCCCGGCCGGCGTCGACGTACCACCGGGCGAGTTCCAGGCCGATCCCGTGGGTTCCGCCGACGATCACGATGCTGCCGGTCTGCTCTGCCATCGTTAACCCTCCTGCGCGGGCTGCACCGCGCGCTGCAGGTAGTCCCAATCGCGGGCGAACCTGTAGGAGTGCCGGCCCGGCGGCTGCGGCGCCTGGGTCTCCAGCCAGCGCAGAGGGCCCTCGCCCAGGTTCCGGAAGGAGTGCACGCAGCCCACCCCGGCGAAGGCCACGTCACCGGGACCCAGCCGGTAGGTGGCCGAGTCGAACCTCGCCTCCGCCTCACCGGTGAGGAAGAGGTAGGTCTCCTCGAACGGGTGGTCGTGCGGGCCGGCCACCCCGTCCGGGTCGTAGCTCACCATGAACATTGTGGTCAGCTCCGCGCCGAGGTCGGAGTCGACCATCATCTTCACCGTGATCCCGCTGTAGACCAGCAGCGCGGTACGCATGCTCGCCGAGACCGCGAGCACCTGCTGCGACTGCAGGGCGGGATCCATGTTCTCCGGCTCGATGTGGCCGTAGCGCCGCGACCGCGGGTCCCGGACGTCGACGGGCACGGGCTCGGTCTCCCGGAGCGCGGGCACCGCCAGCGTGTCCCCGCCGTGCCGCGTGCGCGGCTGCGGGGCCTGCATCTCCGCCCAGCGGGCCGGCGCCGAGCCGGTGTTCCGCCAGGAGTGCGGCACGCCGACGGGGACCAGCCCGTAGTCCCCGGGGCGCAGCAGCGCCGCCTCCCCGGGCGTCTGCAGCACCACCTCGCCGGCGAGCAGGTAGAACGACTCCTCGAACGACCGCACGTGGGTCGGGACCGCGCCGCCCGGCTGGAGGTCGCAGATCCCGAACCCGGTGTGCACCGCCGCGTCGGACTCGTCGACCATCGGCCACCGCGTGAATCCCCGGCACCCGGCGGCCCACGGCTGGTCCGGGACGGCGAACCTCGCCTCGCCGTCCCGCCGTACCAGGTGCCGCGAGGCGCTCACCGACGGCCGCTCATCCGGCCGCGGCGGCCTTCCGGTCGGCGACCGCGCCGATCAGCGCCTCGCGGGAGGCCTCGACCAGCTGCCGGGCCCGGTCGACGTCGGCCAGCATCTTGCCGCCGCGCTTGCGCACCTCACCGCCGATGATCACGGTGTCGACGTTGGAGACGTCGGCCGACAGCACGACTGCGCAGGTTGGGTCGTGATACGGCGTGACGTTGATCGAACGGGCGTCGACCAGGACGACGTCCGCCTTCTTGCCCGGGGACAGCGAACCCACCGTGCCTCCCAGCCCGGCCACGGTGGCGCCGTTGACCGTGGCCATCTGCAGCATGTCGCGCGCGGTCAGCATGGTGGCCGGGATCGGCTCGTCCCGCTCCCAGTACTCGGCGTTGACCCGTGCCCGCTCGGAGGCGAACCCGGCCCGCATCATCGTGAACATGTCCCCCGGCACGGTCGTGACGACGTCGATGCTCAGGCTGGGGGGCATGCCGTACTCGATCGCCTTCATCAGCGGCGGCCAGCCGTGACCCATCTGCATCTCGACCTGGGTCGCGATCGAGATCATCCCGCCGCTGTCCCGGACCAGCCCCCACTCCTCCTCGCTGAAGTAGCAGCAGTGGATGTAGGTGGTGTCGGGACCGAGGAGGCCGAGCCCCTCCAGCTGCTTGATCATCGCGAACCGGCCGGCCACCCGGCCCATCCCGACGTGCACGGTGATCGGGATGCCCAGGTCGCGGGCCATGGCCCACTCGCCGCGGACCACCTCGTCGGTGCAGAACCCCGGCCCCCGGGTGGCCAGCGCCATCGTGATCAGGCCGTCGTCGGAGCTGAAGTAGGTGTCCCGGATCCGGCGGACGTCGTCCGGCGGGATCGCGATCGTGCTGTTGAACCAGTAGTCGGCGAGCGAGGTGTTCGCGCTGCCGTAGGCGTACTGCGCGCGGATCCCCGCCTCCTGCAGCCCGCGGATGCCGGCGTCCGGGTGCTCGGGCGTGTTGTTGATGTGCGACCAGTCGACCAGCGTCGTGATGCCGGCGTTCACGCACTCCAGCGCGCCGGCCAGGTTGGAGGCGTAGACGTCCTCGGGCCGGTAGACCGGCGCGAAGGTGTCCAGGACCTCGACGAAGTAGTCGTCCAGGGTGGCGTCCGGCGCGCACGCCCGGATCGCGGCCTCCCAGGTGTGCCGGTGGGTGTCGATGAACCCCGGTACGACGATGAAGCCGTCGGCGTCGACCACCTCGGCGTCGGCGCTGATCTGCGGGCCGACCTCGACGATCGAGTCGCCCTCGATCAGGACGTCGCCCTGCGGCAGGTCACCGACGGCCGGATCCATCGAGAGCACGTGACCGCCGCGGATCAGCATCCGGTCGCTCATGGGAGCCTCCCCTTCTCTGTCGTGTCATCCCCTCAGTCGGGGCCGTCCCCATCCGCCGTCGCCATGGCCGGCTGCTTGCTCGCGGTGTTCAGGTGTGACTGGGACTCGCGCAGGCCGGGCAGCTCGCCGCCCGCCGTGAAGTAGCGGCCGCCGGCGACCAGGAGCTCCTCGGCCGGGAACTTCGTGATCACCTCGCAGCCGTCGGCGGTGACGACGACCTCCTCCTCGATCCGGGCGGCGGACCAGCCGTCCGAGGCGGGCCAGTAGGTCTCCAGCGCGAAGACCATGCCCTCCTCGAGGGTCTCCGGGTGGTCCAGCGAGACCAGCCGGCTGAAGATCGGCTTCTCCCAGATCGACAGCCCGACGCCGTGCCCGTACTGCAGGGCGAAGGCGGCCGTCTCGTCGGGAAAGCCGAACTCCTCCGCCCTCGGCCAGATCGAGACGATGTCCGCGGTGGTGGCGCCGGGCCGGACGAGCGCGATCGCGGTGTCCATGTACTCCCGGCAGCGCACGTACGCGTCGCGCATCGCCGGCGAGGCGCTGCCGACCGCGAAGCAGCGGTAGTAGCAGGTCCGGTACCCCATGTGGGAGTGCAGGATGTCGAAGAACGCCGGGTCTCCCGGCCGCACGATCCGGTCGCTGTAGACGTGCGGGTGCGGCGAGCAGCGCTCGCCGGAGATCGCGTTCACGCCCTCGACGTACTCGCTGCCCAGCTCGTACAGCACCTTGCTGACCACGCCGACGCACTCGTTCTCGCGCACGCCGGGTCGCAGGAAGCGGTACAGCTCCTCGTAGGCGGCGTCCACCATCGAGCACGCCTGGGTGAGCAGGCCGATCTCCTCGGCCGTCTTGATCCGCCTCGCCTCGAGGAAGACCTGCTGGCCGTCCACGACCGGGGTCCCGGTGGCGCGCAGGGCCTCCAGCACCGGCATCTCGACGACGTCCACGCCGACCGGCTCACCGGCCAGGCCGCACTCGGCGAGCACCTCCGCCACCTTGCGGGCGACCTCCTCCGCGATCCCGGCGTTCGGGTTGAACGCCCCGCGCAGGGTGGAGATCCCGGCCCGGGCGCCCGAGGCCACCGGGTGCTCGGCGACGGCGTCGCCGTCGGCGCGGCGGGTCGGGTAGTCGAGCCAGGGGTTGTACAGCTGGTGGTGGCGGGCCGCCGACCCGAAGTCCCAGACCACCGGCTCCGCGCCGCGGGGCAGCAGCGCGAACCGGATCAGCTTGTCCATCGCCCAGGTGCCGATGTGGGTGGCGGTCATGTAGCGGATGTTGGAGAAGTCGAAGGCGAGCAGCGCGCCCAGCTCCGAGGCCTCCAGGGTCTGCTTCAGCCGCTGCAGCCGCTCCTCGCGCAACTGGGTCGGATCGATCCGCCGCTCCCAGTCCACCGCGTTGGGGCCATAGGTCCGGATCGCCACCTCGATCACCTCGGTCGCACCGGCGGGACGGGTAGGCCAAAATTCCTCTAGGCGGTGGACCGATGTCAAGCTGCACTTCACAGCATGCCGGCGGTCCCCAAAGGGGATTCGCCCGGTGCGGGCGGTTTGTCCGAGTCCCTGCCGCCCGATGCACGGTTCAGCTGCGCTGAACGAGAGCCGTGGGGAGGTGCCGTGCCGGCAGGCGAGGTGTCCGCGCTCGGTGAGCGAATCCGCGAGGAGCGGCTCCGCAGGGGGATGAGCCTGCGCGGCCTGGCCCGCGACGTGGGCGTCTCGGCCAGCATGATCTCGCAGATCGAGACCGGGAAGACGCGGCCGTCGGTGAGCACCCTGTACGCGATCACCTCCGCGCTGGGGATCACCATGGACGGCGTCTTCTCACCGCGCGGTGTCGATGAGTCGGCAGGGGCAGGTGCCGGGGCGCTCGCCGGTCCTGCTGCGGACCCGGTCGTGGTCTCCGCCGCCGGGCCGGTCCGGGATCCGGTCGCGGCCACGGCACCATTGCCCGGTCCCGTTG
>JBKPQU010000291.1:0-13611 GCA_046734255.1 Actinomycetota bacterium | reverse complement strand
GTGTGGCCACCCTCCAGTGCCGACGGTGAGGGGTTGTGCGCATTCTCGGTGCGCACGGTGTGACACCGTGCGCACCGGAAGAGCACGGTGTCACACCGTGCGCACCGAAGGCGGGCGGCGGGCTGGGCGGGTGGAGTGCGGGGGCGGCGGGCGGCCGGAGGAGCCGCTGGGGGCGGCGTCAGCAGCCGGGCAGGCGCGTCGCGAGCCAGGACGAGACCTGGTCGAGGGCGATGCGGTCCTGGGCCATGGAGTCCCGGGCGCGGATGGTGACGGCCTGGTCGGTGAGGGTGTCGAAGTCGACGGTGACGCAGAAGGGAGTGCCGATCTCGTCCTGGCGGCGGTAGCGGCGACCGATCGCCTGCGCGTCGTCGAACTCGACGTTCCAGAAGCGGCGCAGTTCGGTGGCGAGGTCGCGGGCCTTGGGCGAGAGGTCCTCGTTGCGCGACAGCGGCAGGACGGCGACCTTCACCGGCGCCAGCCGCGGGTCCAGGCGCAGCACGACCCGCCGGTCGAGGCCGCCCTTGGTGTTGGGCGCCTCGTCCTCGTCGTACGCCTCGACCAGGAACGTCATCAGCGAGCGGGTCAGGCCGGCCGCCGGCTCGATCACGTACGGCGTCCAGCGCTCGCCCTTGGCCTGGTCGAAGTAGGACAGGTCCACGCCGGAGTGCTTGGTGTGCGTGGTCAGGTCGAAGTCGGTCCGGTTGGCGATGCCCTCCAGCTCACCCCACTCCGAGCCGGGGAACCCGAACCGGTACTCGATGTCGACCGTCCGCTTGGAGTAGTGCGACAGCTTCTCCTGCGGGTGCTCGAACAGGCGCAGGTTGTCCCGGGCCACCCCCAGGTCCAGGTACCAGTCGGTGCGCAGGTCGATCCAGTACTGGTGCCACGTCTCGTCGGTGCCGGGCTCGACGAAGAACTCCATCTCCATCTGCTCGAACTCGCGGGTGCGGAAGATGAAGTTGCCCGGGGTGATCTCGTTGCGGAACGACTTGCCGATCTGCGCGATGCCGAACGGAGGCTTGCGCCGGGCGGAGTTCATCACGTTCAGGAAGTTGATGAAGATGCCCTGGGCGGTCTCCGGCCGCAGGTAGTGCAGGCCGGTCTCGTCCTCCACCGGCCCGAGGTAGGTCTTCAGCAACCCGTTGAACATCCGCGGCTCGGTCCACGCGCCGCGCGTCCCGCAGTTCGGGCAGGGCACCTCGGACAGGCCTGCCGCCGGGCGGCCCTTGCGCTCGGCGTACTCCTCCTCGAGCTGGTCGGCCCGGAACCGGCGGTGGCAGGCCTGGCACTCCACGAGCGGGTCGACGAACGCCTCGACGTGCCCCGACGCCTCCCAGACCTGGCGCGGGAGGATCACCGAGGAGTCCAGGCCGACCACGTCGTCGCGGCTGGTCACGGTCGAGCGCCACCACTGCCGCTTGATGTTCTCCTTCAGCTCGACGCCGAGCGGCCCGTAGTCCCACGCGGACCGCGTGCCGCCGTAGATCTCGCCGCTGGGGTAGACGAACCCCCGGCGCTTGCAGAGGTTGATCACGGCCTCGAGACGTGCCTCGGACGTCGGCGTGGCGGCCACGGAATGTCACTCCATCCGGCTGGCGGTCGGCGGATCCTGCGCGGCACGGCTGGCCGCACCTCTGTCCAGGTTACCGGGGGGCGATCGCCGTCCCCGCCACCGGGCACCGGTGCGGCGGTGTCCGGCGGCGTCCCGGCCGGCCGGGATTGACGTGGCCAAAATAATAATGAAAATAGTTCTCATGTCGATCTGGACCTGGCCGGCCCTGGCCTGCTCGGTGGCGCTGCTGGCCGCCTGCGGGTCGCCGGCCACCGGGACGGCGGCGCCGGGCGGCAGCGGCGGTGCGGCGGGGAGCCACCGGCTGCGGCTGGTCACCAGCTTCTACCCGCTGCAGTTCGCCACCGCCCGGATCGCCGGGAACCTGGCCGCGGTCTCCAGCCTGACCAAGCCGGGCGCGGAGCCGCACGACCTCGAGCTGTCGCCCCGGGACGTGGCCCGGGTCGCCGACGCCGACCTCGTCGTCTACCTCTCTGGCTTCCAACCGGCGGTGGACGACGCCGTCCGCAACGAGGCGAGGCACACCGCGCTGGACGTCGCGCCGGCGGCGCGGCTGGACCTCAAGGGAGTCGCCGAGGGGCCCGGGCGCGCGGCCCGGCGGACCGCCGTCGACCCGCACTTCTGGCTCGACTCCACCCGGCTAGGCGCGGTGGCGCAGCTCATCACCGACCGGCTGGCGAGGCTCGACCCCGCCGACGCGAGCACGTTCCGGGCCAACGGGCAGGCCCTTCATGCGGACCTGGCCGCGCTGGACGCCGAGTTCTCCACCGGGCTGGCCTCCTGCGCGAACCGGGACATCGTCACCAGCCACCAGGCGTTCGGCTACCTGGCCCAGCGCTACCACATGACCCAGGTCGGGATCACCGGCCTGACCCCGGAGGAGGAGCCCGACCCCGCGACCCTGGCGCGGGTGGCCGACTTCGTCCGGGTCAACGGCGTCCGGACGATCTACTACGAGACCCTGGTGAGCCCCGCGATCGCCAGGACCGTCGCCGGCGAGACCGGCGCCCGGACGGCCGTGCTCGATCCGATCGAGGGGATCACCACCGCCTCACCGGGAAGGGACTATCTCGAGGTGATGCGCGCCGACCTGGCGGCGCTGGAGGCGGGGCAGCCATGTCCATGACGTCGTCCAAGTCGTCGATGACGCCCACGACGTCCCCGGTGATCGAGCTGCGCGGCGTCGCCGTCGGGTACGGCGACCGGCCGGCGATCCGCGACGTCGACTTCCGCCTGGACGCGGGCGAGGTCGTCGCGCTGGTCGGGCCGAACGGCTCGGGCAAGACCACGCTCGTGCGCGGCGTGCTCGGGCTCGCCCGGGTCCTGGCCGGCGAGGTGGAGCTGTTCGGCGTCCCGGCCGACACGTTCACCCAGCGGTACCGGATCGGCTACGTGCCCCAGCGGCACACAGTGGGCGGCGCCATCCCCTCGACGGTCGCCGAGGTGGTCGGTTCGGGTCGACTCCCCCGCCTCGGCTGGCTGTCCCGTCCGGGGAAGGCGGACCGCGAGGCCGTGGCCGAGGCGATCGCCACCGTCGGGCTGACCCATCAGCGGAACGCGTCGGTCTCGACGCTTTCCGGCGGGCAGCAGCGGCGGGTGCTGATCGCCAGGGCGCTGGCGATCGACCCCGACGTTCTGATCATGGACGAGCCGACGGCGGGCATCGACGCGGACAGCCACGCCAATCTCGTGCGCACCCTCGGAAGCCTCGTGCGGCGCGGGCTGACGATGCTCGTCGTCACCCACCAGGTGACCCCGCTGCTGCCGATCCTGACCCGGGTCGTGGCGGTGGAGGCCGGCCGGATCGTCTACGACGGCCCGGCCACGGCCGGGGTGATCGACCACGACGCCGGGCACGACCTGGACCACACGCCCAGCCCGCCCTTCGGGCGGCCGGGCGCCCGGGTCATCGAACCCGCACCCGGATGGCTGGGCGAACCGGACACCAGGGCCTGAGCAGGCGAGGAGACGGGGTGGACATCCTTCACTACGCGTTCATGCAACGCGCGCTGCTCGCCGCCCTGCTCGTCGGCCTGACCGCACCGGTGGTCGGCATCTACCTGGTGCAGCGCCGGCTGGCCCTGATCGGCGACGGCATGGGGCACGTCGCGCTGACCGGGGTGGCGATCGGCGTCCTGACCGGGACGGCTCCCGTGCTCACGGCGCTGGCCTGCGCCGTCGCGGGGGCGGTCGCGATCGAGCTGATCCGGCTGCGCGGGAGGGCCGGGGCCGACGTCGTCCTGGCGGTGCTCTTCTACGGCGGGATCGCCGGCGGCGTCGTGCTGATCGGGCTCTCCCCCGACGGGACGCCGGCCAATCTCACCTCCTACCTGGTCGGCGCGATCACCACCACCTCCCCGAGCGATCTGTCGGTCTTCGCGGTGCTAGCCGCGGTCGTGCTGCTTGTCGCGGTCGGGTTGGCCCCGCGGCTGTTCGCGGTGAGCAACGACGAGGAGTGGGCCAGGGCCAGCGGGATGCCCGTCACCGGGATGAACCTGCTGCTCGCGATCCTCACCGCGACGACCGTGGTGATCTCCATGCGGATCGTCGGGCTGCTGCTGATCAGCGCGCTGATGATCGTGCCGAACGCGGCGGCGCAGCAGCTGGCCAACAGCTTCCGCGGCAGCCTGCTGTGCGCGGTCGGCATCGGCGTGTGCGTCAGCGTGGCCGGCACCGTGGCGTCGTTCTACGCGGGCACGCCCTCCGGCGGAACGATCGTCCTGCTGGCGATCGCGGTGTTCCTGGTCGCGGTGGTCGCCGCCGGCGGGCTGAGGGCGGTGCACGCCCGGCGCCACCACACCTCGTTCGACCACAGCCACGAGCACGGACCCGGCTGCGGGCACCAGACGGTGCCGCACGGCGACCACGTCGACTACGTCCACGACGGGCACCGGCACGCGGTGCACGGCGCGCACTACGACGATCACTGAGCGGGCGGAGGAATCCAGTGACGACGACCCGGCGCCACCAGACCCGCCAGCGGGCCGCGGTGTCCGCGGCTCTGGACGAGGTCCAGGAGTTCGTCAGCGCCCAGCAGCTGCACGCCCGGATGCGCGAGCACGGCACCGGCGTCGGCCTGGCCACGGTCTACCGGACGCTGCAGAACCTCGCCGCGGACGGCGAGGTCGACGTCATGCGCACCGGCGAGGGCGAGGCCGTCTACCGGCGGTGCAGCACCGGCCACCACCACCACCTGATCTGCCGGAGGTGCCGGCGGACGGTGGAGGTGGACAGTATCCCCGTCGAGCGCTGGGCGCGCCGGATCGCCGAGGAGAACGGCTTCGCGGACGTCGAACACGTGCTGGAGGTGTTCGGCATCTGCGGCTCCTGCGCGAGCCGGGGCCCGGGGCGATGAAAGTCGGTGAGCGATCCGTATCAGCGCGTAACGCCGGGGGCCCCTGCAGCGATGTGCCCCAGCGGAGGGCATCACGTGCTGGGTCAGTGGTAGCCGCCGGGCGGTGACGCCGCAGCCTTGGAGGGGGCCGCGGCGTCCACCGCGCCCCCGTAGCGACGCGTCCGATGGGCGTACTCCTCGATCGCCCGCCACAGCGCCAGCCGGTCCACGTCCGGCCAGAGGATGTCGGAGAACACCATCTCGGCGTAGGCGGACTGCCAGAGCAGGAAGTTCGACGTCCGCTGCTCCCCCGACGTGCGCCAGAACATGTCCACGTCGGGAAGGTCCGGCTCGTCCAGGAACCGCGCGACGGTGCGCTCGTCCACCCGATCCGGGTCCAGCCGGCCCGAGGCCGCCTCGCGGGCGATCGCCCGGGCGGCGTCCGCGATCTCCGCGCGGCCGCCGTAGTTGACGCACATCGTCAGCGTGAGCACCTGGTTGTGCCGGGTCAGCTCCTCCGCCATCTCGAGTTCGGTGACGACGCTGCGCCAGAGGCGAGGACGGCGGCCCGCCCAGCGCACGCGCACGCCCCAGGCGTGCATCTCGTCGCGCCGCCGGCGGATCGTGTCGCGGTTGAAGCCCATCAGGAACCGCACCTCCTCCGGCGAGCGCCGCCAGTTCTCGGTGGAGAACGCGTACGCCGAGAGGTTCCGGACGCCGATCTCGATGGCGCCCGCGACGACGTCCAGCAGCGCGGCCTCGCCCGCCTCGTGTCCCTTGGTCCGCGGCAACCCGCGGGCATTCGCCCACCGGCCGTTGCCGTCCATGACGATCGCGATGTGCCGGGGCACCAGGTCCGGCGGGACCGCGGGTGGGCGGGCTCCCGAGGGATGGCGCGGCGGCGCCTCGGGCTCGCGCGGTGGGACGGCGGCGCGCAGCTGCCTGCGTCGGGCCACGCGGTTACCGCTCCACCAGGCGCAGCGAGCGCACCTGGCGCTCCAGGTGCCACTGGAGGTAGGCGGCGACCAGACCGCTGCCCTCCCGGCGCCGGCGCTGCTCGCTGGCGTCCGCTGCCGGCCAGTCACCGCTGAGCAGGGCGGCGAGCAGGTCCAGGGTGTGCGGGTGCGGCGCTGCCGCCCCCGGCGGCCGGCATGCCGGGCACACCGATCCCCCGACCGCCATCGCGAACGCCCGGTGTGGCCCGGGGGCCCCGCACCGGGCGCAGTCGCTGAAGCTCGGCGCGTACCCGGCGACCGCCAGCGAGCGCAGCAGGTACGCGTCCAGCACGAGGCCCGGGTCGTGCTCGCCGGCGGCCAGCGTCCGCAGCCCGCCGGCCAGCAGCAGGAACTGCTGCACCGCCGGCTCGCGCTCGGTCTCGGTCAGCCGCTCGGCGGTCTCCAGCATGGCCGTCCCGGCGGTGTAGCGGGCGTAGTCGGTGGCCATCGCCTGGCCGTACGGGGCGATCGTCTCCACCTGGGTGACGACGTCCAGCGACCGGCCGGTGTACAGCTGGACGTCGACGAGCATGAACGGCTCCACCCGGGCACCGAACCGGGACTTGGTCCGGCGCACCCCCTTGGCCACCGCACGCACCCGGCCGTTCGCCCGGGTGAGCAGCGTGACGATCCGGTCGGCCTCACCCAGCTTCTGGGTGCGCAGCACGACCGCCTCGTCGCGGTACAGGCTCACCGCTGAATTGTCCCCCGAGCCTCCGACGATCCGGTGGACCCCGCGCGCCCGGATCGCCGGACGCGTCCACCCGCATGGGTCCACCCGGTCATCGGGACGTCAGGTGCGCGGCGCCCGGTTGACCGCGGAGATCACGGCCTTGAGCGAGGCGGTGACGATGTTCGGGTCGATCCCGACACCCCACAGCACGCGCCCGGCGATCTCGCACTCGACGTAAGCGGCGGCCACCGCGTCGCCGCCCGCGCTCATCGCGTGCTCCTGGTAGTCCAGCACCCGGACGTCGACGTCGCGGCGGCGCAGGGCGTCGACGAACGCCGCGATCGGGCCGTTCCCGGTGCCCTCGAGCGTCGTGCGCAGGTCGGCGTCGGTCAGGTCGACGGAGAGGTGGTCCTGGCCGTCGACCTCGCTGGTCTGGCGCATGCCGCGGAGGGCGAACCGGCCCCAGCCGCTTCCGGGCAGGTACTCCTTGGCGAAGATCTCCCACATCTGGCTCGGGGACACCTCGCCGCCGGAGGCGTCCGTGTACCTCTGGATCACCTGGCTGAACTCGATCTGCAGGCGCCGGGGCAGCTCGAGGTGGTACTCCGTCTTCATCACGTAGGCGACGCCGCCCTTGCCGGACTGGCTGTTCACCCGGATCACGGCCTCGTAGCTGCGGCCGAGGTCCTTCGGGTCGATCGGCAGGTAGGGCACCGCCCAGAGGATCTCGTCCTGCTCCTTGCCGGCGGCCTCGGCGTCCCGCTGCCGCCATTCGAAGCCCTTCTTGATCGCGTCCTGGTGGGAGCCGGAGAACGCGGTGTAGACCAGGTCGCCGCCGTAGGGGTGCCGCTCGTTCACCGGCAGCTGGTTGCAGTACTCGACGGTGCGCCGGATCTCGTCGATGTCGCTGAAGTCGATCATCGGGTCGATCCCCTGGCTGAACAGGTTCAGCCCCAGCGTGACCAGGCAGACGTTGCCGGTCCGCTCGCCGTTGCCGAACAGGCAGCCCTCGATCCGGTCGGCGCCGGCCATGCGGCCCAGCTCGGCGGCGGCGACGGCGGTGCCGCGGTCGTTGTGGGGGTGCAGCGAGAGGATGGCGTTCTCGCGGTGGGCCAGGTGCCGGTGCATCCACTCGATGGAGTCGGCGTACACGTTGGGCGTCGCCATCTCGACCGTCGCCGGCAGGTTGATGATCGCCTTGCGGTCGGGCGAGGGCTCGAAGACCTCCAGCACCTCGTTGCAGATCCGTGCCGCGAACTCCAGCTCGGTGCCGGTGTAGGACTCCGGGGAGTACTCGAAGTACACGTCGGTACCGGGCATGTCGTCGGCCAGCTTCATGCACAGCCGGGCACCCTCGAGCGCAATGTCGACGATGCCGTCCTGGTCGGTGCCGAACACCACCCGCCGCTGCAGCACCGAGGTGGAGTTGTACAGGTGCATCACGGCCTGCTTGGCGCCGACGATCGACTCGTACGTGCGCTCGATCAGGTGCTCCCTGGCCTGGGTCAGGACCTGGATCACGACGTCGTCGGGTACCAGGTCCTCCTCGATCAGCTGCCGGACGAAGTCGAAGTCCGTCTGGCTGGCCGCGGGGAAGCCGACCTCGATCTGCTTGTAGCCCATCCGCACGAGCAGCTCGAACATCCGCCGCTTGCGCTCGGGGGTCATCGGGTCGATCAGCGCCTGGTTGCCGTCGCGCAGGTCGACCGCACACCACTGGGGGGCTCGGGTGATCCTTCGGTTCGGCCAGGTGCGGTCGGGCAGATCGACGGCGATCTGCTCGTGGAAGGGGCGGTACTTGTGGATCGGCATGCCGGAGGGCTGCTGAGTGATGTCCATCCTCGCCTCACTGGGGGGCCGGCGCCGCTGCGGGCCGGGAAACCTGGGGGTCATGGTGGTCGGCCGGCGCGCGGAACCTCCGCGGCGAGGGGACCGGCCTAACGGACCCCGCCGCGGCGGCGGAGAAGCAGCAGCGCAGAGCGCACGGCCTCACCCTACACCGAGCGTGACATCGAGAGCCCCGACGATCTCCCGCGACCCACGCCCACGGCGTGACACCGTGGGCCACTGGTGCGCACGGTGTCACACCGTGGGCTTCCGGGATGCGCGTAACGCCGCACAGACAGACCGAACCCTGGGCGGGTAAGAGATCCCACAGGGTGGGCCGGTGGTCGAGGAGAGGGACCGGCGGGCTCAGAAGCCGAGGCGGCGGAGCTGGCCGGGGTCGCGCTGCCAGTCCTTGGCCACCTTGACCCGGATGTCGAGGTGAACCCGCTGGGCGAGCAGGGCCTCGATCTCCCGGCGAGCCCGGGTGCCGATGTCCTTCAGGCGGGCGCCGCCGCGGCCGATCACGATGGCCTTCTGGCTGTCCCGCTCGACGAACAGGTCCACCCGGACGTCGAGCAGCGGGTCGTCGTCCGGCCGCCCGGGACGCGGGGTCACCTCCTCCACCACCGCGGCCAGGCTGTGCGGCAGCTCCTCCCGGGCGCCCTCCAGCGCGGCCTCCCGGACGAGCTCGGCGATCAGGATGTGCTCCGGGGAGTCGGTCAGCTCGTCGCCGGGGAACAGCGGGGGCCCCGGCGGCAGGTGACCGACCAGGACGTCGGTCAGCACGTCCACCTGGTAGCCGGTCGTGGCGGAGACCGGGACGACGTCGTCGGCGCCGGTCAGGCGCTCCAGCTCCAGCAGGTGCTCGGCCAGGCGGCCGCGATCCACCAGGTCGGCCTTGGTGGCCACCGCCACGACCGGGCGGCCACCACGGGAGGGCCGGACCTCGGCCACCTGCCCGGCGATGAACCGGTCGCCCGGCCCGATTCGCTCGTCCGCCGGGCTGCAGAATCCGATCACGTCGACGCTCGCCAGGCTCTCCCGGGCCAGGTCGTTCAACCGCTCCCCGAGCAGCGTCCGGGGCCGGTGCAGGCCGGGGGTGTCGACGAGCACGAGCTGGGCGTCCGGGCGGTGCACCAGCCCGCGGATCGCCCTCCGCGTCGTCTGCGGGCGGCTGGAGGTGATCGCCACCTTCTCTCCCACCAGGGCGTTGATCAGCGTCGACTTGCCGGAGTTGGGCCGGCCGACGAAGCAGGCGAACCCGCAGCGGAACCCGGCCGCGGGCTCGCTCACGACGCGCCCTGCTCGGCCTCGGCGGCCGCTTCCGGGTCCTGGTGCACCAGGACGGTCGCGAGCGTGTGGCGGCGTCCCGCGAAACGCTCGGCCACCAGCACCAGGCCGGAGACGCAGGCGGTCGATCCGTCGATCGGCACCCGGCCCAGCGCCTTGGCCAGCAGCCCGCCGACGGTGTCCACGTCCTCGTCGTCCAGACGTACGCCGAACAGCTCGCCCAGCTCGTCGATGTGCAGCCGCGCCGGCACCCGCAGCCGCCCCCCGCCCAGGTCCTCGACCTCCGGCTCGTCCCGGTCGTACTCGTCGGCGATCTCTCCGACGATCTCCTCCAGGATGTCCTCGATCGTCACCAGCCCGGCGGTCCCGCCGTACTCGTCGACCACGATCGCCACGTGCCCGGAGTCGCGCTGCATCTGCCGCAGCAGGTCGTCCACCGGCTTGCTGTCCGGCACGAAGACCGCCGGCCGCATCACGGTCTCCACCCGCTCCGAGCGGCCAACGTCGGGGCGCTGGTGCAGCCGGCGGGCGACGTCCTTGAGGTAGAGGACGCCGAGCAGGTCGTCATGGCCGCCCTCCCCGACCACCGGGATCCGGGAGAAGCCCGAGCGCAGGAACAGGCTCATCGCCCCGCGCAGGTTGGTGTCCCGCTCGATCACCACCAGGTCGGTCCGCGGCACCATCACCTCGCGGGCCAGCGTGTCGCCGAGGTCGAACACCGAGTGGATCATCTTCCGCTCCCCCGCCTCGATCAGCGACGTCTCGCTGGCGAGGTCGACCAGGTCGCGCAGCTCCGCCTCGGAGTCGAACGGGCCGTACCGGAAGCCGCGGCCGGGGGTCAGCGCGTTGCCGACGAGGACGAGCAGCCGGGTGAGCGGGCCGAGCACCCGGCCGAGCCATACCAGCACCGGTGCGGCCAGCAGGCCGACCCGCTCGGAGTGCAGGCGGCCGACCGTGCGCGGGCCGACCCCGACCCCGACGAAGGACAGCCCCGTGATCACCGCGGCCGCCACCACGGCACCCTGCAGGGTCACCCCGGTCAGCTGGAAGGTGACGACCGCGATCACGACCGAGGCGGCGGCGTCCGTGGCGACCCGAAGGAACGTCGCGACGGACAGCGTGGGGGCGGGATCCGCGGCGACCGCGGCCAGCGCGGCGGCCCCCCGCCGGCGCTGGGCGGCCAGCTCGACCGCGCGACCGCGGGAGACCCTGGACAGGGCGGTCTCCGAGGCGGCGAAGCAGCCGGCCAGGAAGATCAGCAGGATGGCGAGCAGCACCAGCCAGGGGCTGGGCAGGTTCACCTGCGACCCCGAGTGGACAGGAACGTCAGCAGCAGCCGGCGCTGCAGGTCGAACATCTCCTGCTCCTCCTCCGGCTCCGCGTGGTCGAACCCGAGCAGGTGGAGGATGCCGTGCGTGGTCAGCAGCAGCAGCTCCTCCTCGTTGCTGTGCCCGGCCTGGCGGGCCTGGCGGCGGGCCACCTGGGGGCAGAGGACGACGTCCCCGAGCAGGCCGGGCTGCAGGTCCTCCTCCTCACGGCCGGGGCGCAGCTCGTCCATCGGGAACGACAGGACGTCGGTCGGCCCGGCCTCATCCATCCACTGCCGGTTCAGCTGCTCCATCGCCGCCTCGTCGACGAGCAGCACGGACAGCTCGGCCTGGGCATTGACGCGCATGCCGTCCAGGACATGACGGGCCAGGGCGACGATCTCGGACTCGTCGACGCCGACGCCGCTCTCGTTGTTGACCTCGATGCTCACCGGGCAGATTCTGCTCTCAGCGGGCCCGCCGGTTGCGCCCGCGGGGCTGTGCGGTCTGTTGCGTCGCGCTGCGGGCGGCGTCCCAGCGCCCGTAGGCGTCCACGATGTCGCTGACCAGCCGGTGCCGGACGACGTCGTGGCTCGTCAGCTGGGAGAAGTTGACGTCGTCCAGGCCGTGCAGGATCTCCTGGACGATCCGCAGCCCGGACACGGTGCCGGGCGGCAGGTCGACCTGGGTGATGTCGCCCGTGACCACCATCTTCGAGCCGAAGCCGAGCCGGGTGAGGAACATCTTCATCTGCTCCGGCGAGGTGTTCTGCGCCTCGTCGAGGATGATGAAGGCGTCGTTCAGCGTCCGCCCGCGCATGTAGGCCAGCGGGGCCACCTCGATCGTCCCCGCCGCCATCAATCGGGGGATCGACTCCGGGTCGAGCATGTCGTGCAGCGCGTCGTACAGGGGGCGCAGGTACGGGTCGATCTTCTCGGTCAGCGTGCCGGGGAGGAATCCGAGCCGCTCCCCGGCCTCCACCGCGGGCCTGGTCAGGATGATCCGCGACACGGTCTTGGCCTGCAGCGACTGCACCGCCTTCGCCATCGCGAGGTAGGTCTTGCCGGTGCCCGCGGGGCCGATCGAGAACACGATCGTGTGCGCGTCGATCGCGTCGACGTAGCGCTTCTGGTTCAGCGTCTTGGGCCGGATCGTCCGGCCGCGGGTGGAGAGGATGTTCAGCGTCAGCACGTCCGCCGGCCGCTCGGAGGTCTGCTGCCGCAGCATGCCGACCACCCGGTCGACGGCGTCCGGCGTCAGTATCTGGCCGGCGGCGACCACGGCGAGCAACTCGTCGACCAGCCGCTCCACCAGGGCGACCTCGCCGAACGGCCCGGTGACCGTGATCTCGTTGCCGAGGACGACGATGTCGGCACGCGGGAACGCCCGCTCGATCGTGCGCAGGATGCTGTCCTGGGCACCGAGCAGGGCGACCATCGCCACCTCGGGGGGCACCACGATCCGGTGTACCGCTTGCGGCGGTATGCCGGATTCGCGCCCATGCGCCTGTTGCGGGCCCTGGCCCGTCTCCTCAGCCATCTGTCCACATGGTATCCGCCGGTCTCAACCCGGCGGCCAGGTCGACCACCGCCGGTCCTAGCCCGGCGGCCAGGTCATTCGCCGCCCTCCCAGCACGTGCCCGTGCACGTGGAAGACGGTCTGCCCGGTCTCGGTCCCGGTGTTGAACACGAGCCGGAACTGCCCGCCGGACTCCTGGTCGGCGATCCCGTCGGCGGTGGTGACCAGCTCGGCCAGCGCCTCCGGGTCGGCCGCGGCCAGCGCGCCGACGTTCTCGTGGTGGTCCCGCGGGATCACCAGCACGTGGGTGGGCGCCTGCGGGTTGAGATCCCGGAAGGCGATCACCCGCCGGCCCGTCACGACCACGTCGGCCGGGATCTCCCCGGCCACGATCCGGCAGAAGATGCACTCGGTCACGGCCGACATCCAACACCCGCCCCGGCCGGACGGCCCGCCGGTCCTGCCAGGCCCGCGGGTGATCGCATGAGATCCTGTGTCAACCCCCGGCGCCAGGCCGGCGTCAGTGGTGTGTGAGCACCAGCACCGGGCCGATCCCCGTCCTGCGCCAGGGGTGGCAAGGGCGCGCCGCGACGCCGTGGTCGTGGCGGAGGGAGGTTCCGGTGCGCGGTGCCGCCGACATTCCCGACGATCCGGCCGCCTGGGACGCCGACACCGCCGTCACGGCCCTGTACTCCGCGCACTGGGCTGGGCTCGTCCGGTTGGCGACGCTGCTCACCGGTGACGCCTCGGTCGCGGAGGAGATCGTCGCCGATGCGTTCGTCGCGCTCCACCGCCGCTGGCACAAGCTGGGCGACCGCGGCGCCGGCCATGCCTACCTGCGCACCAGCGTGGTCAACGGCGCCCGCTCGGCGCTGCGGCACCGCGGGGTGGAGGAGCGTCACCGGCAGCCCGGGGCAGGCGCACCGGCCGGCCCCGAGGAGCGCGCGATGCAGTCGCTGGAGGACGCGCGGGTTCTCGCGGCCCTGCGCACGCTGCCGCGGCGGCAGCAGGAGGTGCTCGTGCTGCGCTACTACGCCGACATGTCCGAGCAGGAGATCGCGCGGACCCTGGACGTCAGCCGCGGTGCGGTGAAGAGT
>JBKPQU010000290.1:0-12121 GCA_046734255.1 Actinomycetota bacterium | reverse complement strand
CCTGGGCCCTGCGCGAGCAGGCGCACGTCGCGGTCGCCGGCAAGAGCCTGGCCGGGAAGGTCGTGCTGCTCGACCCCGCACACGGCGGCGACGAGCTGGGCGCCGTCGCGAACGGCCTCGCCGAGGCCGAGGTGGTGTTCGACCTCGCGACCCGGGTCGAGGGGCGGCTGGCCGCGACCGGCGTCACTGCGGTGCTGACCCGCTCCCCCGGCCTGCGTCCCGACGTCCAGGCGCGCGCCGACCTGGCCCGCGAGGTCGGCGCCGACGTCGTCATCAGCCTGCACTGCGACGCCCACGCCAGCCCGGACGCCCGCGGCATCGCCACCTACTACTGGGGTGACGCGCGCGTGGGCTCGAGCTCCGCGGTCGGCTCGCGGCTCGCCGGACTGATCCAGCGGGAGATCGTCGCGCGCACGGACCTGCTCGACTGCCGCACGCACGCCCGGACGTTCGACGTCCTCCGGATGACCCCGATGCCCGCCGTGCGCGTGGACGTCGGGTACCTCACCAACCCGCGGGACGCGGCGCGGCTGGCCGACCCCGGCTTCCGCGACCTCGTCGCCGACGCGCTTGTCGTTGCGGTGCAACGGCTCTACCTCGTCGAGGAAGACGCCGTCACCGGGTCTCTCAACCTCGGCGACGTGCTCGCGCACGCCGGCCGGCTGCCCTGAGATCCGGGGCTGGGAACGCCGGCGACGCCCCGATCAGGGGCCGCTGGTCCGGCTGAGCGCGGGCGTCCGGACGGTGCCGAGGATGCGCTCGAGCGCGAGCTCGACGTCCTCCCGCCAGGACAGGGTGGTCTTCAGCTCCAGCCGGAGCCGAGGGAAGCGGTGATGCGGTCGCAGCGTCTTGAAGCCGACCGCGAGCAGGAGGTCCGCAGGGATCAGGCAGGACGACGACGCGGGGTCCCGGCCGGGGGTCCGCGGGCCCGGGGCGGGCGCGCCGAGGCCGGCAGCGGGGTTCAGCCCGAACGCCTCGATCGCCTTGATCCCCCGGCGGGTCAGGTCCTTGGCCGCGGCCTGGATCAGCATCCGGGCGAGCCCGCCCCCGGCGTAGGCCGGAAGCACCCGGGCGGTCATCAGCAGCACGGCGTCGCCGCTGACCGGGGACGTCGGGAACGCCAGCGACCGCGGCACCAGCGCGGGCGGGGCGTACATCACGAACCCCGCGGGATCCTCGTCGACGTAGGCGATCCGGCCGCAGGACCCCCACTCCAGCAGCGTGGCGGAGACCCACGCCTCCTTCTCGAACCCGGTGTCACCGGCCTCCACCGCTCGGCGGGCCGCCACCGGGTCCAGCTCCCACACCACGCAGCGCCGGCAGGGGTCCGGAAGGTCAGACAGGTTGTCCAAGGTGAGGGCGGCGAGCCGACGACCCATCAGCCGGCAACCTCCCCCACCGTGGGGGCCCCCCGTGATCCGCAGGAGGAGGGCGCGGCCAGAGCAAGATCCTCGTTTTCGGAGCGCTCCCGGAAATGGTCTCCTGCCGGAGACTCCTCCGCGGGCAACCACGCGTCGGTCAGCGGGTCAGCCTCGGCCGCCAGGCCCGGCAGCAGCCCGCGCGGGCGGGGGCGCAGCAGGCCTGCGGCAAAGCCAGCCAGCGCGCCGGCGACGATCCCTCCGGCAATGAGCCGACCCAACCGCATGCAAGACTCCCCTGTGGCCTCGACGCGACATCGGTCACGCCTCCACGGGGGAATGGTACGCATGTGATTGCGTCGAGTGAAGACAACAGGCGGTAGTTGATATTAACTCTGAGTCATTGGTTTCACGATGGGAGAGGACCGGATGGAGGCCGCGCCAGGGCGGGAGACGCCGTCCGCCGCAACGACCGGGCAGCCGACGGGGCAGCCGACGGGGCAGATGGCAAGGCAGCCGACTGTCCAGATGGGCGAGCGGGCCGGGTCCCGTCTGGACCGATGGGTTGCCGCTTACGCGGCCCGCACGCGCGGGATGGCGGCGTCCGAGATCCGTGCCCTCTTCGCGGTCGCCAGCCGCCCGGAGGTCGTCTCGCTCGCCGGCGGCATGCCGTTCCTGTCGGCGCTGCCCCTGGATGTGGTTGGTAACGCGCTGTCCCGCCTGGTCGCGGAGCGTGGCACCGTCGCCCTGCAGTACGGCTCGGGCCAGGGCGACCCGGGGCTGCGCGAGCGCATCCTCGACGTGATGGCGCCGCAGCAGATCGTCGCCCACCCCGACGACATCGTGGTCACCACGGGATCGCAGCAGGCCCTCGACCTCGTCACCCGGATCTTCGTCGACCCCGGTGACGTGGTGGTCGCCGAGGCGCCCAGCTACGTCGGGGCTCTGGGGGTGTTCCGGGCCTACCAGGCCGAGGTCGTGCACGTGCCGATGGACGACGACGGCCTGCAGCCCGACGCCCTCGCCGACACCCTGCTCCGCCTGCGCCGGGAGGGCAGGCGGGTCAAGTTGCTGTACACGGTGCCCAACTTCCAGAACCCCGCCGGCGTGACGCTGTCGGTCGCCCGGCGTCCGGAGATCATCGAGGTGGCCCGCCGGTACGGCGTGCTCGTGGTCGAGGACGACCCCTACGGCCTGCTCGGCTTCGACGGCGACCCGCTGCCGGCGATGCACACGCTCGACCCCGACGGGGTGATCTACCTCGGCTCGTTCTCCAAGACGTTCGCGCCCGGGTTCCGGGTCGGCTGGGCCGTCGCGCCGCACGCGGTACGCGAGCGGCTCGTGCTGGCCAGCGAGGCCGCGATCCTCTGCCCGAGCGCGTTCAGCCAGCTCGCCGTCGCCAGCTACCTGGACAGCCACGACTGGAAGCACCAGGTCGGCGTCTTCCGGGACCTGTACCGGCAGCGCCGCGACGCCACCCTGGAGGGCCTGGCCGACCTCCTGCCGCAGGCGGGCTGGACCGTGCCCGCCGGAGGCTTCTACGTCTGGGTCACGCTGCCCGCCGACCTGGACGCGAAGGCGATGCTGCCGCGGGCGGTGACCGAGCGGGTCGCCTACGTCCCCGGGACCGCCTTCTACGCCGACGACCAGGGGCGCGACCAGCTGCGGTTGTGCTATTGCTACCCCACACCCGAGCGGATCCGGGAGGGGGTGCGCCGGTTGGCCACCGTCGTCGAGGCCGAGCTGGAGCTGCAGGCCACGTTCGGCGGGCCTGTCAGATCCGGTGGCGTCGCCGGCCACCCCGGGGGACGGGACGTCCGGGTGCAGGCCCCGCCACCGGATCTGACCTGACCGCCACCCACCCCGTGCCCATCGCCCGCGACACCCCGGAGGTGCCCCGGTGAGCCTGTCCCCCCGCATCCTCATCCTCGCCGGCGGACTGTCCCACGAGCGCGACGTCTCGCTGCGTTCCGGCCGCCGGGTCGCCGACGCACTGCGCGATGCAGGGTGTGCGGTGCAGGTGTCCGACGTCGACGCCACGCTGCTGGATACGTTGCGCGCCAAGGGAACCGACGTCGTCTGGCCGTTGCTGCACGGGGCCTCCGGCGAGGACGGCGCCGTCCGGGACGTGCTCGACCTGATCGCCGTCCCGTACGTCGGGTCGGGCCCGGTCGCCTGCAGGGAGGCCTGGGACAAGCCGGTGGCCAAGGCGGTCGCCGCCCGCGCCGGCCTGCGCACGCCGGACTTCGTCGCCCTGCCGCACACCGTGTTCCGGGAGTTGGGGGCCGACGCGGTGCTCCGGGCGATCGTCGACCAGCTGGGGCTGCCGCTGGTGGTCAAGCCCGCGCAGGGCGGCTCGGCGCTCGGGGTCACCGTCGTCCGCAGCGCCGAGGCCCTTCCCCGGGCGATGGTGGACTGCTTCGCCTACGGTGACGTCGCCATGCTCGAGCGGCACGTCACGGGCGTCGAGGTGGCGGTCAGCGTGCTCGAGGTCGGTTCCGGGCCGCAGGCGCTGCCTCCGGTCGAGATCGTTCCCGACGGCGGCGTCTACGACTACGACTCGCGCTACACCGCCGGTGCGACCGAGTTCTTCTGCCCCGCCCGCCTGACCCCGGACAGCTCGGATGCCGTGCGGGACGCGGCCTTGCGCGCGCACGCGGCCTTCGGCCTGCGCCACCTCTCGCGCACCGACCTGATCGTCGACGCCGGCGGCGTCCCGTGGTTCCTCGAGGTCAACGTCGCCCCGGGGATGACCGAGACCTCACTGCTCCCCCAGGCCGTGGACGCCGCGGGGCAGCGGCAGGGCGACGTCTACCGGCAGCTGGTCGAGGCGGCGCTGGAGGGCGTGGGCCAGCGGGCGCACTGATCGCCCGCCCGACGTGGTTCAGGATGCGGCGGGCTGGAAGGCGCCGCGCTCGTCCGGGACGAGGAGCTCCAGGATCCGGTTGAGGTCCTCGACGCTGGCGAACTCGATGCTCAGCCTGCCCTTGGTGCGTCCCAGCGCGATCGTCACCCGGGTGTCGAGGCGGTCGGCCAGCCGGCCGGCCAGGTCGTCCAGCTCACCGCGCCGGGCACCCGGCTTCGGGCGGCGGTTGGGCACCTGGGTCTCGGTGTCGCCGTCGCTGACCGCCACGGCCTCCTCGGTCGCGCGCACCGACATGCCCTCGGCGACGATCCGCTGAGCCAGCTTGTCCATGGCCTCGGCGTTCTCCAGACCGAGCAGCGCGCGGGCGTGACCTGCGGAGAGCACACCTGCCGCGACCCGACGCTGGACGGCCGGCGGCAGCCGGAGCAGGCGGATCGTGTTGCTGATCTGCGGGCGGGAGCGACCGATCCGGGCGGCCAGGTCCTCGTGGGTGCACCCGAAGTCGTCCAGCAGCTGCTGGTAGGCCGCGGCCTCCTCGAGCGGGTTGAGCTGGCTGCGGTGCAGGTTCTCCAGCAGGGCGTCGCGAAGCATCACGTCGTCGGCGGACTCGCGGATGATCGCGGGGATCCGGTCCAGCCCGGCCTGCAGGCTCGCGCGGAGCCGACGCTCCCCCACGATCAACTCGTAGCGGGGCTGCCCGTCCTTCTCGCCGGCGGGCCGGACCACCACCGGCTGGAGGATGCCGATCTCGCGGACCGAGTGCACCAGTTCCGCCATCGACTCCTCGTCGAAGACCTGGCGCGGCTGCCGCGGGTTCGGGGCGATGACGTCCACCGGGAGCTCCGCGAACTGGACGCCGGGAACCGGCAGCAGTTCGGGGGCGCTGTGACCGTTGGCCGCGCGCGCGGCCGCCGTCTTCCTCGGCTTGTTGCTGCTGGTCAGAGGCTTGCTGCTCTCCGCCGGTTCACCGTCGACCTGGGCGCCGTTCGGCGCCTCCTCGACGTCCGCACGCTCGGGGAAGAAGACGTCGACCGGACGATCGCCGGTGGCACGGCCGGTTCCCGTCGGCGGGGCGCTCGGGATCAGCGCACCCAGACCGCGGCCGAGGCCTCGCCTCTTCTCACTCATGCTCGCTCCTCCCGGATATCCAGGGTCAGGACGTCGGTCTCGAGGACCTGTTCTGCGAGCTCCCGTGCCGCCTCGAGGTAGGACAGCGCCCCACTGGAAGCGGAGTCGTAGGTCATCACGGTCTGCCCGTGGCTGGGAGCCTCAGAGATACGGACGGATCGCGGGACGGTGGTCTTGAGGACCTCGGACGGGAAATGTGCGCGGACTTCGTCGGCGACCTGTGACGAGAGGCGGGTACGACCGTCGAACATCGTGAGAAGGATCGTCGAGACACGCAGACCCGGGTTGAGGTGACCCTTGATCAGGTCCACGTTGCGGAGCAGTTGGGAGAGACCCTCGAGCGCGTAGTACTCGCACTGGATGGGGATCAGCACCTCGCGTGCGGCGACGAACGCGTTGACGGTGAGGAGCCCCAGGCTCGGCGGGCAGTCGATGATGACGTAGTCCAGCTCGGGACCGTCGGAGCCGGAGTGCTGCTCCAGATAGGTGTCCAGCGCTCGCTTGAGTCGTGATTCACGTGCAACCAGCGAGACCAGCTCGATCTCGGCGCCGGCCAGGTCGATCGTCGCGGGCGCGCACCAGAGGTTCTCCACGTCGGGGCACCGCTGGATCACCTCGGCGAGGGTGTTCCCCTCGACCAGGACGTCGTACACGCTCGGCACCTCGGCGTGATGGGGGATCGCCAGCGCCGTGGAGGCGTTGCCCTGCGGGTCGATGTCGAGGACGAGCACCTTGAGGCCGGACTGCGCCAGCGCGGCGGCGAGATTCACGGCGGTGGTGGTCTTGCCGACGCCACCCTTCTGGTTGGCGACCGTGATGATCCGGGTCTCCGGCGGGCGGGGGAAGCGCCGGCCCGCCAGAGCGAGACGGCGGCGGGTGTCCTCGGCGACCTCCAGGGCCAGCGGCGTCGACTCGTCCAGCGGAGGCAGTACGGCCATCGCCTCGGGCGGGGGCGGCTGGGAGGTGTCCGGAAGCGGTGCGGGCCGCCATCCCGGCGACTCCGAGGTTCGCTTGGCCGGGGGAACCACCGTCGGGTCCTCCCCGCGTTGCTCAGGCGCCATGCGCACCGAGGTGTCGCCGTCCTGGTCGGGCGCCTCGTGCACCGAGACGTCTCCCACGCCGAGCTCGGGCTCCGTCCGAGGGGCGATCATGACGGCGGACTGCCGGGACGCCTCCGCGGCGGTCACGGACCGATCCGGCTCCAGCATCGTGGAGGTGCTGCTCGTCTGGTCTCGCATGTCACGGCTCCCATCGTCCGGCAGCCGTGCTGCCTCGTCCCGGCGGGGTTGGGGGGTCTCGTCGGCGGCCGGCTCGCTCTCGCGCTCCACCGCACGCAGGTCGAGGCTCGATGTTTCACGGGAAACACGACGCGAGGCGTCTCGGCGAGCGGGCCACCCAAGACCGCGAGCGAGACCAGCCGCTACCTTCCCCGGCCATCCCACTCCTGCCACGACCACCCATCCCTCCGTCCGCGGTGAAGGCGGGAGCCTACCCGCACCCAGAGACCACCGAGTCGGCCCAACCACAACGGGGCCAGCCGACCTCGATTGCTCGGCCCGGCACCGGGGGGTGACGGTCCGGGGAGCGTCACTGCGACTAGCCGACACTCCTCGCTCGCATCTAACTCCCGCCGTACCGGCGATCCAAGCACCGCAACGCGGTTACACCCGACTTATCGCCGGGTTCGGCCTCAGATCTCCTTGTGGGCCCCTTCATCGGGCCCACCCGGCCCCTGGAGGAGTCGTCACAGCCCCTCGCCGGCCCTCGGCAACCCGCCGCCTGTCACTCGATGTTTCCCGTGAAACACGAAGCCGATGGACCGGGCGCCTCCCGTTGTCGGCGCGCCGTTTCACGTGAATCACCGCCGCGAGATCTGTCCCTCGCTCCGCCGCCCCTACCCACATCGGAGCCGCCGTCCTGTGGACAGGACATGCCGCAAGATCGTCCCGGTTGACGGCGATCCACAGGGGGGCCCCGTTACCTCGGAGCCGTCTCTCGAACCGCATCGGGGGGCGGCCCCCGATCTTCCCGCCCGTGACCTGCTCTTCAGCACGCGCACTCCGGGTGGCGGCAGCGCCTCGCCGGGTTTCACGTGGAACACCCGCCGGTCGTCCAGCTGCCGCCGTGGCCGGCTCACCCACGTCCCCGGTCATGCACACCCTCGCCCGATCGTGTGGACAACGACCGACCACCGGCTCGACCGGATCTTCTCCGCGGCTGCCCGCCGGCCTCCACGACGATCACCGTCGTCGGCACCTCCAGCACGCCCTCACCGCAGACCTCGACCCGCCACGCGCGAGCCCCACGCGCCCTGAGCTCTCGCGCTGCCGACGCCAGCTCGCTCCCCGCATCCCGGCCCTTCAACGCGAGCAGCGAGCCACCGGGGCGGATCAGTGGCAGGCACAGCTCGGCCAGCCGCGCCAGCGGAGCCACCGCCCGCGCGGTCGCCACGTCGACCTCCAACCGGCCGGCCAGGTCCTCCGCCCGCGCGCGCACGATCTCGACGTTCACGAGCCCCAGATCCCCGACCACCTCGCCCAGCCAGGTCGTCCGGCGCAGCGAGGGCTCGACCAGGCGCACGGTGACGTCGGGGCGGGCGATCGCCAGCGGAATGCCCGGCAGCCCCGCCCCGGAGCCGACGTCGGCCACCTCCGCGTCCGGTGGCAGCAACGGCGCGACCGCGGCGCAGTTGAGGATGTGCCGATCCCAGATTCGCTCGGCCTCACGCGGACCGAGCAGGCCACGCTCGACTCCCGAGCTGCTCAGCTGCTCCGCGAAGCGCACCGCGAGCGGCAGGCGCGTGCCGAAGAGGCTGCCCGCGGGGCCGCGCCATCGCTCGACCGGGGCGCCCCCGCCCCCTTCCGGTGCGGACTCACCCACGGCGAACCGCGACGCCTCAGGGCTGGCTCGGCCGGATCACCACGCGCCGGTTGGGCTCCTCGCCCTCCGACTCGCTGAACAGCCCGGCCTCGGCGACCACGTCGTGAACCACCTTGCGCTCGAAGGCCGTCATCGGGTCCAGCCCGTACGGCTCGTGCGAGCGCTGCACCTCCTGGCAGGCCCGCGCCGCGACGCCCTCGAGGACCCGCCGCCGGTTGGCCCGGTACCCGGCGATGTCCAGCATGAGCCGGCTCCGCTCTCCGGACGCCGCCTGCACGGCGAGACGGGTCAGCTCCTGCAGAGCCTCCAGCACCTCACCGTGCGAGCCCACGAGGCGGCGCAGTCCCCGGTCGGCTCCGCTCTCACCCACGATCGCGACCGAAGCCCGTCCGTTCTCGACGTCGATGTCGATATCCCCGTCCAGGTCGGCGATGTCGAGCAGTTCCTCGAGGTAGTCCGCCGCGACCTCGCCCTCCTCCTCGAGCCGGCGCAGCGTGTCGCTCTTGCTCCCCGCCGCTCCGCGCTCGGCCGATTCCGCGTCGCTGTCGGCGGCGTCGCTGTCGGCGGCGTCCACGTCGGCGGCGTCCACGTCGGTGCCTGCATCGACGTCGTCCCGAGCCGTCTCGTCGATCGCCGATTCCGCATCGATTTCGGAGTCCCCCCGCGACAAGGGGTCGGCCGTCCGCTCCATGGCGGATTCGACCTCCCGGCTGCCGGCCACCTGCGGATCCCCACTGGTCAACACTGCGGAGTCCGTAGCCGTCGTCTGACCGGGTGTCTCACTCACGACATCCTCCTTGATCACGGATCGACTGTCGTCCGGCCCGCGGCCGAGGGCAGGGGACTGCCCCGCCCCGGCACGGGCTAGGAAGCTGTGCCCTCGGGCGTCGTATCAGGGTCACGTGGTCGCTGTGCCGGCGGGCCGGGCGGCCGTCGCCCGCCCTCGACGTTCTGCGGCCGTCGCCCGCTTCGCTGGCTGCGGCTCTGCCGCTTCGGCTGCTGGCGTTGCCCGCTGCCGTCGGAGGAGGCGGGTGTGTCCTGGACCTGGCCCTGCGGCGCAGCGGCCTCCTCGTCCTTCGAGGCCTTGCCCTTGCGCGCCCGCCGCTCGTGCAGCGCCTTCTCGGCCTGCGACCCCGGGGCGGGCATCCGCCGGATCACGTAGAACTGCTGGCCCATCGACCAGAGGTTCGTGGTCAACCAGTAGATGAGGACACCGATCGGGAAGTTCACGCCGGACACCGCGAAGATCACCGGGAGGGCGTACAGGATGATCTTCTGCTGCTGGGCGAAGGGGTTGTCCAGCGCGGCCGCCGGCATGTTCTTCATCATCAGCTGGCGCTGGGTGGTGAAGGTCGTCGCCGACATCAGCACGATCAGGATGCCTGCGACGATCTTCGTCGCCAGCAGGTCGGTGTGCAGGAACGAGTCCGACAGGGGGGCGCCGAAGATCGTCGCCTGGTCGGCGTACGCCACCAGCTGCGCGTTGAGGGCGCCCACGGTCTTGCCGTGCGGGATCCCGTTCAGCACCCGGAACAGCGCGAAGAAGATCGGTGACTGGAGCAGGATCGGCATGCAGGAGGCGAACGGGTTGGTGCCCGACCGCTTGTAGAGATCCATCGTCTCCTGCGTCATCGCCTGGCGAGACGCCTGATCCGTCTTCCCCTTGTACTTCTCCTGGATCTTCTTCATCTCCGGCTGGATCAGCTGGAGGCCGCGGGATGCCTTGATCTGCTTGACGAACAGCGGGATCAGCAGGATCCGGATCACGATGACCAGGCCGACGATGGAAAGCGTCCAGGTCCACCCCGAGGTCGGCGACATGCCGACGTTCGTGCACAGGGTGTAGAAGGCCACCATGATGTAGGAGACCGCTATCTCGAGCGGCTCCAGCAGCGTGGACAGAAGCTGACCCATCGGCTCCTCGGCAGGCTAGGCCGCCCTGTACCTCGATTCGGTACCGGCGGATGGAGTGCGCGCCGCCCCTTCCGGCGCGGAAACATGCGTGCGAGGTGGAACGTGGTCCACCCCTCCCGGGTTCCATGGGTGGCACCGGGTGAGACGGCGTACCGCCAACCACGATCCACGCACCAGGCCGTGCACCTTCAGCGCCTGCACCGCGTACTCGGAGCAGGAGGGGTAGAAGCGGCAGGTCGCGCCGTAGGTGGGTGACGCCAGCAGCTGCCACGCCCGGAGCAGGCCGATCAGCGCCCACACCGGAGCCCGGGACGCCGTCCGCAGCAGGCGGCGCGCGCGGAGAACAGCGTCGCCGCGGCTCACGGTCCCGCCCCCGGACGCCGTGGACGGCCGCGCGAGGCCGAGCCGGCCATCCCCGATCGAAGGGCCGACCGAAGGCTGGAGTCCAGATCGGCGGCCAGGTCCCGCCAGGCGGCGGTGGCAGCCGGCGGGTTGGCCCGGATCACGACCAGGGAACCGGCGGGCAGGCAACCGAGGTGCGGCACGATCAGGTGCCGCAGCCGCCGCTTCACGCGGTTCCGGACGACCGCCGGTCCCACCCGGCGCGAAACGATCACGCCGACCCGGGGCGGCTCGGGCTCGCTCCCGGGGACGAGGTGCACGACGAGCGCGGAACGGCCACTGCGCCGCCCCTCGCGCACGGCCAGCGTGAAATCACGCCGCCGGCGCATCCGGTGCTTCATCGGCAACACCCAGACCGCCCCGGCGGTCGGGTCAGGCAGACAACTCGGCGCGACCTTTGCGCCGCCGCGCCGCCAGGATGGCGCGGCCCGCCCTGGTCCGCATCCGCGCCCGAAACCCGTGCGTCCGGGACCGCCGCCGATTGTTCGGCTGGAACGTCCGCTTGCTCACAGAGAACTCCAGAGTCGTCGTATCCGGGAGGCACAGCCAAGACGCCGGGCACCCCGCTGACCAGGTCCCGGATCTCGACGACACCAGCCACCATCGGACGCCTGCCTCGGCACGCAGACATGCGACAGGGGCTGCCGTCAAGCATCCACACGGTACGGCGGTGTTCCCTGGCGGGTCAAACCAGCGGGGGGCGGCCTGCCGAGCCTCGGGATGTGGTCAGGCGCGCCGCTCGAGAACACCCGCACAGGGTGACGACACACCGGCATAGGGAAGCGCCCAGCAGCGACGTCTCCCACAGCCCTGGCCAACAGGCTATGGTCCTCTCTTGCTGGTTCCGACACCGCGCGACACGCCGAGCACCGGACGGCGGTCGGCAGTCGAAGAAGCCCGGTGCGGCAGGGGGGACTACCGTTCAGACACCGTCGTGACGTCAGGTCACTTCGATGTCGGCACGGCTAACAACACACTCGTGCACAGCCTGTGGACAACGGTGTGGACTGGCAGCGACGGGTAGGAGGTGGGCTCGGTTGGTGACGCCGGGTGACGACTTTCCGGCAGTCTGGCGGCGCACCCTCGAGGCGCTGGACGCCGCGGGAGTCACCCCCCAACAGCGGGCCTTCGTCCGGCTCGTCCGCCCGCTCGGCCTGCTCGACGAGACCGTCCTGCTGGCCGCGCCCAATGACCTCACCAAAGAGGTCCTCGAGCAGCGCATGCGCGAGACCATCACGGACCTGCTGGCCGCCGAGCTGGGCCATCCGGTGCGCCTGGCCGTCACCGTCGATTCCTCCCTGCTGGACGACGAAGCGCGCGGCGGCCACGCGACCGGCGGATCCGCCACCGTGACCGGTCCCGTCGCCGCGGTCCCGTCGCCCGCCCAGCCCCCGGCCGACCACCACGGGCTGGCGGGACGTTCGGCCACGCGCGCCCCCGACGACGTCGCAACGCTTCCCGACGCCGACTCCGACGTCGTCGACATCCGTGGCTACGACCCGCCGCGCCCCCCCGACCTCGATCCGGCACCGGCACCGGTCGGCAGGCTGGCCGGCGGTGAGCTGGCCGGAGA
>JBKPQU010000289.1:0-5311 GCA_046734255.1 Actinomycetota bacterium | reverse complement strand
GCTTACGGTGGCTCCCAGAAGTGGATCAACGTGGGAGCCGCCGATGCGGGCAGTCCTGCTCCTGGTCGCCCTCCTGGTCCTGCTCCTGGCCGGCTGGGCGGTGGCGACCTACAACCGGCTGGTGCGGCAGCGCAACCAGGTCCAGGCGGCGGGGGCTCAGGTCGACGTGCAGCTCAAGCGCCGGCACGACCTGATCCTCAACCTGGTCCGGACCGTCCGGGGCTACGCGGTCCACGAGCGGACGACGCTGCACGGGGTGGTTCTCGCCCGGGAGGGGGCGGTGGCGGCGGTCGGGGGTCCGCGCGGCGAGCAGGCCGCCGCCGAGCGGACGCTGTCCCGGGCGGTGGATCGCCTGCTCGCGCTCGCCGAGGCGTACCCGGATCTGAAGGCCAGCGAGAGCTTCGTCACGTTGCAGGCCGGTCTCTCCGGCACCGAGGACAAGATCGCGTACGCGCGGCAGTTCCTGAACAGCGCCGTCCAGACGATGAACACGACCGTGCAGTCCTTTCCGAGCAACGTCGTCGCCCGCCTGGGCGGCTTCGGGCTCGCGGACTACTTCCAGGCGGCGCCGAACGAACGCGGCGCCGTCGCCGTCCAGTTCTGAGCCCTCCGGTGAAGCGGTCCGGGGCAGGCGGGTGGTGGCTCGATCTGGAGGGCGCGCCACCGCCGGCCGTGGTCGCCCACCTCGCCACCCCCGGCTCACCCGCCGCAGCCACCGGGGCGACCCTGCTGGACCTGGCGGCCCGCGGCTACGTCGAACTGCGCCAGCCCGCCGGCGACCCGCGGCAGACCACCGTCCACCTGGCCGCACGCCGAAGCGTGGACGCCACCGCGCTTCGTCCGTACGAGCATCGGGTGCTGGAGCGGCTGCGCGAGGTCGCGATCGGCGGAGTCGCGCCGCTGAGCGCCCTCACCTTCCGCCAGGCCGATCGCGCCGCGGGATGGGCCGCCGGCTTCGCCGCCGAGGTCGCGGCGGAAGCGCGGGCGCTCGGCCTGACCCGGCGTCGCCTGCTGCTGGGTGATCGCAGGACCCCGGCCGGACATGCGGTCGTCGCACGCTCGCGCGGGCTCAGGGCCTCCCTGCGGACCGACGAGGCGTTCGCTGCTCTCCCACCGGCCGCGGTCACCGTCTGGGGGCGCCACCTCGCCTACGGGCACGCGCTCGGGCTGACCGGCACGTGTGCCTCGGTGATCGATCTCGGGGCCGGGGAGCGGACGCGGAACCGGTGGGGCGCAGGAGCCCCGCACCCCGTGCTCGCGGCCGCGGTCTGGGCCGCCCTCGGGTGCGCCGTCCTGCGCTGTGCGAGCGCGGTGGGCGCGCTGACCGGGGCGGGGGATCTCCCGGGTCGGGTGTCGGCGGGCCTGCAGATCCTCGGCGCCGTCCTGCTCGCGCCGGCCTGCTACCTGGCCGTGCGAGCGACCCGGAGCCGGCCCTCCACCCCGTGCTAGGTTCGCCGCG
Source organism: Actinomycetota bacterium (assembly GCA_046734255.1). GTDB lineage: Bacteria > Actinomycetota > Actinomycetes > Actinomycetales > Kineosporiaceae > JBKPQU01. The sequence continues at coordinate 3,852 of JBKPQU010000289.1, read as the reverse complement.
ATCACGGCGAAAGGGGCGGGAGAGATGGAGTTGGCCACCGGCCTTCGTTCCGGCCGCAAGCGCACCAGCCGGCTGGAGATGCACTACCTCGAGTCCGGGCCGGAGGACGGCGTCCCGGTGGTCCTGATCCACGGCAACCTGTCCACCGGGCGCTTCTTCGAGACGCTGATGGCGATCGCGCCGGAGGACTATCGAATGATCGCCCCGGACATGCGTGGCTTCGGTGACACCGAGGCGGTTCCGATCGACGCCACCCGCGGGCTGCGCGACTGGGCCGACGACACCCATGCGCTGCTGGTCGAACTCGGCGTCCAGGGCCCGGTACACCTCGCCGGCTGGTCCACCGGAGGCGCGGCCGTGGCCGCGTTCGCGTCGGACCGGCCGGTCGCCTCGCTGACGCTGATCGACCCGGTCTCGCCGTACGGCTTCGGGGGAGCGCGTGCCGACGGGTCGCCCTGCTACGCCGACTGGGCCGGTTCCGGCGGCGGGATCGCGAGCCCGGATTTCGTGCAGCGCCTGGCCGCCGGGGACCGGACGTCCGATTCGCCGTTCTCACCCCGCAACGTCATGAACGCCTCCTACTGGGCGGCCGAGCACCGCGAACCCCCCGAGCGGGAGGACGCCCTGGTCGAGGAGATCCTCAAGACCACGATCGGCGACGACGGCTACCCCGGGGACTTCACCCCGTCCCAGAACTGGCCGGGCGTCTCCCCGGGCACCCGGGGGATCCTCAACGCCCTGTCCGGCAAGTACTGCGACTGGTCCGGGATCGTTCACCTGGAGCCCAAACCGCCGGTGCTGTGGACGCACGGCAGCGCGGACATCGTGATCGCCGACGGGTCGGCCTGGGAGCTGGGCACGCTGGGCAGCGCGGGCGTCGTCGAGGGCTGGCCCGGCGCCGAGGCGTTCCCGCCGCAGCCGATGGTCGCCCAGATCCGTGAGGTTCTGCGGCGCTACGCCGACGCCGGGGGCCGCGTGCGCACCGAGGTGTTCGAGGGCTCCGGGCACTTCCCCGTGGCCGACTCCCTGCCGCGCTTCCGCGAGATCTTCCTCGACTTCCTCGCCTCCGCCGGCTGAGCGACGGCCGGGCGCCCCCTCAAGCCGGGATCGGTCGCTGTCGAGGATTACGGGACGAGCGTCGCCCGGTGTCCAGCCGGAGGCTTCGGCCACCCGAGGCCGCCCGGACGGGCTGCACGCCAGGGGGGAGCGAGATGCCTTCCACGCAGACCGGTGAGGACGTCGTCGCCGGTCTGAACGGCGTGATCGAGCAGCAGCAGCGGCTGCTCCGCGGCGTGATCAACTCCCTGGACGGGCACCTGTGCATCGTCGCCCGGGACGGCACGATCCTCGGTACCAACCGGCGCTGGGAGGAGGCCGTGAGCGCGGCGGGTCCGGACGTCGCGGGCGGCCGGGTCGGTGAGGACTTCTTCCGGTTCTGCGTCCCCGGTGCGCCGATCCTGGGCGAGATGGCGCGCGACGTGGAGCCGATCGTCCGAGCGGTGATCGAGTCAGGCACCGCGGACCGGTCGGTGAAGCGGCGCGTGCTCTCCGACGGCGAGCCGCACTGGATGATCGTCCGGGTGCACCCCGTGCACGACAGTGACGACGCCGCCGCCGTCCTGGCCGCGATCGACATCACCGAGGGGATGCGCACCCAGGAGGAGCTGCACGAGACGATCCGGACGGCGGAGCAGCTGGCCGATGCGCTGACCCACGAGCAGGAACTGCTGTCCAGCGTGGTCGCGACGATCCCGCACCTGGTCTATTGGAAGGACCAGGACCTGCGCTACCTCGGGTGCAACCAGGCGTACCTGGACTGCCGGGGGGTGCCGGACGAGGCCGCGCTGCTCCGCCGCCGGGAGGAGGAGATCGGCGTCGTCGACGACCTCACCCCGGTGCTGACCGAGCTGGAGCAGCGGGTCCGGGACGGTGCGGACGCCGTCCGCGACGTCAAGGTGCAGGTGCCGGGTCCGCGGGGGAGCACCCGCACGCTTCTGCTCAGCGTGCTGCCCCAGCGCCCGCGCCGCGGTAGCGCGGAGGGCGACCTCGAGGGCGTGATCGGGGTGGCCGCCGACGTCACCCACGTCACCGACCTGGAGCGCCAGCTTGCCCAGGCCACCCGGCTGGAGGCGATCGGGCAGCTGGCGGCGGGTATCGCCCACGAGATCAACACCCCGGTGCAGTACGTCTCGGACAACACCAGGTTCCTCAGCGACTCCTTCGCCGAGCTGCTCCAGGCCACGCGGACGCTCGCCGAGCAGGTGCGCGAGGCGGAGGCCGCCGGAGCGCTGGACGGCGGTCGCGCGGGGCAGATGACCGCCACCGTCGGGACGCTCGACCTGCGCTTCCTGTACGAGGAGATCCCGAACGCGCTGAGCCAGTCGCTGGAGGGGCTGGAGCGCGTGGCCCGGATCGTGCGGGCGATGAAGGACTTCTCCCACCCCGGCCAGGGTTGCGCGGAGACCGACCTGAACCGCGCGGTGGAGAGCACCGCGCAGGTCTCGCGCAGCGAGTGGAAGTACGTCGCGGAGCTCGACCTCGATCTGGACCCGTCGGTCGGGCTGGTGCGCTGCTACGAGGGGGAGCTCAAGCAGGCGGTGCTGAACATCATCGTCAACGCGGCGCAGGCGATCGGGGAGGACCGTTCGCGCTCCGGGCGGACCGAGCTCGGGAAGATCCGGGTGGCCACGCGGCGCGACGGCAGCGTCGTCCGGATCAGCGTCACCGACGACGGGCCGGGGATGGACGAGGCCACCAGGGTGCGGGTCTTCGACCCCTTCTTCACCACCAAGGAGGTGGGGCGGGGCAGCGGCCAGGGCCTGACCATCTCGCACGCCTCGATCGTCACCAAGCACGGCGGCAGCATCGACATCGCGTCGGCCCCCGGGGCCGGGACGACGTTCACGATCTCGATCCCGGACGTGGCTGAGGGCACCGAGCAGTAGCCGGACCGGCAGGCCGACCTGCCGCGGGTGCCTCGCTCTGGGTAGCGTCCTGTTCACCCCGTCGGGGGAAGATAGCTTGACGTCGAGCCACATCGGAGGAGCGCGCCGTGGCGAAGATCAAGGTTGCCGGCCCGGTCGTCGAGCTCGACGGCGACGAGATGACCAGGATCATCTGGCAGTACATCAAGGACCGGCTGATCCACCCCTACCTGGACGCCGACCTGCGCTACTTCGACCTGTCGATCACCAATCGGGACGCCACCGACGACCAGGTGACGATCGACGCCGCCAACGCGATCAAGGAGCACGGCGTCGGGGTCAAGTGCGCGACGATCACCCCGGACGAGGCGCGGGTCGCCGAGTTCGGCCTGAAGCGGATGTGGCGCTCGCCCAACGGCACGATCCGCAACATCCTCGGCGGCGTCGTCTTCCGCGAGCCGATCATCATCAGCAACATCCCGCGGCTCGTACCGGGCTGGACGAAGCCCATCGTGATCGGCCGTCATGCGCACGCCGACCAGTACCGGGCGACCGACTTCAAGGTGTCCGGTGCCGGCACCGTGACGCTCACCTTCGCCCCGGCCGACGGTTCGCAGCCGCTGGAGATGGAGGTCGTGCGGATGCCCGAGACCGGCGGCGTCGTCCTCGGCATGTACAACTTCAAGCGCTCGATCGAGGACTTCGCCCGCGCCTCGCTGTCGTACGGGCTGAAGCGCGGCTACCCGGTCTACATGTCGACGAAGAACACGTTCCTCAAGGCCTACGTCGGCATGTTCAAGGACACCTTCGCGGAGATCTTCGAGCTGGAGTTCAAGGACCGGTTCGAGGAGGCCGGGCTGACGTACGAGCACCGGTTGATCGACGACATGGTGGCCGCCGCGCTGAAGTGGGAGGGCGGTTACGTCTG
>JBKPQU010000288.1:0-5342 GCA_046734255.1 Actinomycetota bacterium | reverse complement strand
GCTCCCGGCATCACGGGTGAGGCGGGCATCTCGACGGGGGTGGCGCGAGCGATGACGGCGCGGGCTCGCCGGTCCGCCCCGCGGCACGACGTCGGCAGGCCGCCGCGCCGGTGGGGCCGGGTCACTGCGATCGCCGCCGTGCCGCTGGTGCTGGCCGTCGCGACGGTCCTGGCCGGGGCGGCGAGGTTCGGCCCGCTGCGCGACCTCGGCTGGGTGGAGCGCGGATTCTCGCCGAGCGCGATCACGGTGGACGGCCCGGCCAACGAGGCCACAGTGATCGAGGTCGCCGTCCCCTGGAATCACCAGGTGTTCTGCTACGACCGCTACTCGGTGGCCGTGAGCGAGACCGGGACGACCGTCGAGGTCGGCCAGGTCCGCTCACGCGTGCCGCGGTTCGCCTTCCTCGCCGACCTGATCATCCAGGGGTGTACGGGGGAGTTGCGGGTCAGCAACGGGCAGGCCTTCGCGCCGGTGCACCTCAGCAGCGCGCTCGGCGCGCGGCCGCTGGTGCGAGCGGCCGACGGCCACCTGCTCGCCCCCAGCAGCGGCTGAGCCGCCGCCCATCGGCACGACGGCACTGCCCACGGCGTCGCCGATCGAGGCGAAACCGGCCGCGCGGACCAGGGCGGCCAGCTCGCGGTGCACCCGGTGCGGCCACAGCGGGCCGCCGTAGACGAACCCGGTGTACGCCTGGACCAGGCTCGCGCCGGCGGTGATCCGGTCCCAGGCGTCCTGCGCGGTCTCGATCCCGCCGACCGAGACCAGCACCAGCCGGTCGCCCACCCGGAGGCGCAGCCGGCACAGCACCTGCCCCGACCGCTCGGCCAGCGGGGGCCCGGACAGCCCACCCGCGCCGGCCGCCTCGACCGTCTCCGGCGGGCTGGCCAGCCCCTCCCGCGAGACGGTGGTGTTGGTCGCGATGATCCCGTCCAGGCCGAGCTCGAGCGCGAGGTCGGCGACCGCGTCCACGTCCTCGTCGGCCAGGTCCGGCGCGATCTTCACCAGCAGCGGCACCCGCCGTCCGCCTGCCGCGCCGTCCAGCGCCTCCCGGACGCCGAGCAGCAGCGGGCGCAGCCGGTCCACCGCCTGCAGGTCGCGCAGTCCGGGGGTGTTGGGAGAGCTCACGTTGACGACGAGGTAGTCGGCCACGCCGGCCAGCCGGCGGGCGCTGATGGCGTAGTCCTCGATCGCCTCGTCCGGGCCCGCCGCCTTCGACCGCCCGATGTTCGCCCCCACCGGCACCCGGCGGAACCGGCCACGGCCCGGACGGTCGGCGAGCCGGCGCAGGCGGGCGGCGGCCTGTGCCGAACCGTCGTTGTTGAATCCCATGCGGTTCACCACCGCCCGGTCGGCCACCAGGCGGAACAGCCGCGGCCGCGGGTTGCCCGGCTGCGGCTGCGCGGTCAGCGTGCCCACCTCGACGAAGCCGAAGCCGAGCGCGGCCAGCGCCTGCGGCCCGCGGGCGTCCTTGTCGAACCCGGCGGCCAGGCCGAGCGGGCCGGGCAGGTCGAGCCCGAGCGTGCGCAGGCGCAGCACTGGATCGGGTCGGGCCAGCCTTCGGCGCAGCAGCCCGCCGAGGCCCGGCGAGCCCGCGCCCAGCCGGATCAGGCCGAAGCCGAGCCGGTGAGCGCGCTCGGCGTCCATCCGGCTCAGCAGCGCGCCGAAGACCACCCGGTAGACCGGCATCGGCTCAGAACAACCGGTGTTCGGGGTCGTCCTGGCCGCGCAGGGCGTCGTAGTCGAGCGTCAGGCAGCGGATCCCGCGGTCGGTGGCGAGCACCCGCGCCTGGGGCTTGATCTCCTGCGCGGCGAAGACCCCGCTGACGGGAGCGAGCAGCGGGTCGCGGTTGAGCAGGTCCAGGTAACGGGTGAGCTGCTCGACACCGTCGATCTCACCGCGCCGCTTCACCTCGACGGCGACGGTGGCCCCGGCCGCGTCGCGGACCAGCAGGTCAACCGGCCCGATCGCGGTCATGTACTCCCGCCGGATCAGCGACCAGCCCTCGCCGAACGTGTGGACGTGCTCGGCGAGCAGCCGCTGCAGGTGCGCCTCGACGCCGTCCTTGACCAGCCCGGGGTCGGTGCCGAGCTCGTGGCTGGAGTCGTGCAGCACCTCGTGGACGGCGACCACGAGCCGGTCCTCGCTGCGCGCGTGCTGGACGGTCCAGACCTCGCTGACTCCGTCGGCCGCGGCCTCGGCGCCGGGCGCGCTGACCGTCAGCCGGCACGGCGGGCTCATCCAGTTCAGGGGCTTGTACGAGCCGCCGTCGGAGTGCACCAGCACGCTGCCGTCGGCCTTGACCACGAGCAGCCGGGTGGCCAGCGGCAGGTGGGCGACCAGTCGTCCGGCGTAGTCCACCGAGCAGCGGGCGATCACGAGGCGCACGGCGATCCACCCTAGTCGCGGGTGGGGTGCGGCGATGTCAGGAGGCGCAGCGGCAGCCGCTGCCGCACCCGCCGCTGTGCACGGGCGGCGGCAGGTCCCCGGCCCGGACCTTGGCCACCGCGCTGGCCTTGGCCAGGCCGGTCATCGTGACGACGGGGAGCAGCCGGACGGTGTCCTCGTGGCCGCTCGGGCAGGGGGCGGGGTCGTCGGCCTGCGCCATCGGGCGGTTGACCTCGAACGTGGTGCCGCAGCTGCGGCACCGGACGTCGTAGATCGGCACCTGTTGCCTCCCTCTCCCTGGCCTGCCCCTCATCATGCCTGGTCCGCCGGCCGCGGGACATCCCCCGGCGGGGGTGCGCCGATCATCCGCCGGGGCCGTAGCCTCGGGTGATCGTCAGGTGGCTGCTGACCGGGTGAGGTGATCGTGCAGTTCCAGATGCGGTTCCGGGACGCGATCGCTGACGGCCGCCTCGACCTGACCTTCCGCCGCTGGCGGGCCCGGCAGGTGGTCGCCGGGCACATCTACCGCACCGCGGCCGGCAGGCTCGAGGTCGTCTCGGTGGACGTCGTCGACCCGGCCTCGATCACGAGCCGCGAGGCGCGGCGTGCCGGGCACCCTGACGTCGCGAGCCTGCTCGCCGACCTGCGGGGCGATCCCGCGCTCCCGCTCTACCGGGTGGCTTTCCGGCCGGCCGGCGGACCGGACCCCAGGTCCGAGCTCGCCGACTCCGACGCGCTGAGCGCCGAGGAGGTGGCCGAGATCGACCGGCGGCTGGACCGGCTCGACCGGGCCAGCCGCTCCGGCCCCTGGACGGCGATCACGCTCGGCACGATCGCCGCCTCACCCGGGATCCGCGCCGCCGACCTCGCCGCGGGGCTCGGCCGCGAGACGGCCCCGTTCAAGCTGGACGTGCGCAAGCTCAAGGCGCTGGGCCTGACCCACAGCCTCGAGGTCGGATACCGGCTGTCCCCGCGGGGCGAGGCGTACCGCCGCCGGACCACCCGGACCGTCGCGCGCTGATCGTCGCCGCTCAAAGCCGCTCCTGCCGGGGGACCAGCACCTCCTTGACGATCAGCAGCACGCCGGCCGCGATCGGGATGGCCACCAGCGCGCCGATGATCCCAAGCAGCGCCCCGCCCGCCAGGGCCGCGATCAGCGCCACCGCACCGGGGACCGCGACGGTCCGGGCCATCACCCGCGGGGCGATCACGTAGTTCTCCACGTGCTGGTAGATCAGGTAGTAGACAGCGACGATCACCGCGTACTGCCAGGAGGTGAACAGCGCGACGAGCACGACGATCAACGCGCCCAGCGTGGCACCGATCAGCGGGATCAGGCCCAGGATGCCGACGACGATCGCCAGGACGACGGCGTACGGCAGCCCGAGGATCTTCAGCAGGATGAACGTGCACACCGCGTTGATGCTGGCCACGGTGATCTGCCCGCCGACGTAACCGCCGATCCGGTGGATGATCTCGTCGCCGAGAAGCCGGACCCGTTCCCGGCGGCTGGCCGGGACCAGCCGGTAGCAGGCCTCGGTGATCGTGCGCAGCGAGGTGAGGAAGTACAGCGTCAGGACGAGCACGGTGACCGCGCTGAGGAACCCCGAGATCAGCGCCTTGCCGGCGCCGAGCACCCCACCGAACAGCGAGGCGACCGTCTCGCCGCTGGACAGCCTCTTCTGCAACTCGTCGGACAGCTTGGTGACGATGTCGTACTGGTCGTTCAGCCGGCGCACGAGCGAGGATCGCAGGAGAGCCTGGACCTGGTCGGGGGCGGCCTGGGCGAGTTCCGCCGCCTGGCTGACCACCGGCGGGGCGACCGCGGCGAAGAACGCCACGAAGACGGCGATCACGCCGAGGAAGACCAGGGCTACCGCCCACCGGCGGCGCAGCCCGCGCCGCTGCAGCGCGCGGACCAGCGGGTCCAGGCCCATCGCGAGGAACAGCGCGACCGCGACCAGCGTGAGCACCTGGGAGAGGCGGATGATCACCTGCACCAGCCCCCAGGCCAGCAGCACGCCCGCAGCGCCGACGAACCCTAGGTAGAACGGGTGCCCGCGGCTGATCGGCCGCCCGGGCTCGCCGAACCGCTCGGGGTCCGGCGTGAGCGCCTCCTCCGCGAACTCCTCCAGTGCCGCCTCGTCGGCAGCCGTGGTCGCGCCCACCCCGACCTTCGGCGGCTCCGCCGCCGAGCCGTCGATCGCACCGCCGGCCGCGGCATCCCGAGCCTGCTCGTCCGGCCGTTCCTCGCCGGCCTCGGGCCGGTCGACTTCCGCGGGTCCGCTCATCTCATCCCCGTCAAACGTGCGGTGACCCGCCAAGCCCGTTCACCAGGCACGGCGGGTCACCCGAAGCCCGAGGCGAGGATCAGCCCTTCGTGCCGGCCGGCTCCTGCTCCGCGTCCGGCAGGACGATCGTGTGCTGGCCATCGCCGTCGGCGATGGCGCCGGCCGTCTCGACCTCCTCGGAGCCTTCCTCGTCATGCTGGTGGATCTTGGCAGCCTCGGCCAGCCGGTCAAGTCCGGGGACCGGCATCGAGCCGAGCAGGTTGCGCAGCTGGTCGAGGTGGCCGGTGATGCTGTCGCGCTGCCGGACCAGCTCGTCCACCTGGCGCTGCGCGGCCCGCCGGTTGCGCTCGGCCTCGCCCTTGGCCTCGGACAGCATCTTGTCCGCGTGCGCCCGGGCCTCGGCGATCACCTGGTCGGCGTTCCGGCGGGCGTTGCTGACCAGCGACTTCGCGTGCTCGTCGGCGTCCCTGCGCACCGCCTCGGCCTGCTCCACCGCCTTGGAGGCCCGCGACTCCGCCGCGGCGGCCCGCTGCTCGGCCTCGGAGACCAGCGACGTCGCCTGCGCGACCGCCTGCTCGTGGCGCTCGGCGTCCAGCCGCTCGGCCTCCTCGCGGCGGGCGGCCAGCTTGACCTCCAGGTCGGTGGTCATCTGCTCGCCCTTGGCC
>JBKPQU010000287.1:0-10579 GCA_046734255.1 Actinomycetota bacterium | reverse complement strand
GCCTCGATCACCCTCGAGCGCCATGTCGTCCGCCCCGAGGACATCCCCGCCCCCGCGCCCACTCCCACGCTGGGCCGGTTGTCCGTGCCGCGGCTGCCCAGCCCCACGCCCAACCGCTTGCCCGGCTCACCCCGATAGGGGCGCCACCCGCCGTTCCCAACGTCAGCCGAAACGGCCGGAGACGTAGTCCTCGGTGGCCTTCTGGGTGGGGTTGCTGAACATCTTGGTGGTGTCGTCCATCTCGATCAGGCGCCCGGGCCTGCCGGTGGCCGCGAGGTTGAAGAAGCCCGTTCGGTCGCTGACCCGCGCCGCCTGCTGCATGTTGTGGGTGACGATGACGATCGTGTAGTCGCTCTTCAGCTCGTTGATCAGGTCTTCGATCGCGAGCGTGGAGATCGGGTCGAGCGCGGAGCACGGCTCGTCCATCAACAGCACCTGGGGCTCGACGGCGATCGCCCGGGCGATGCACAGGCGCTGCTGCTGGCCGCCGGACAGGCCTGCCCCGGGCTTGTCCAGCCGGTCCTTGACCTCGTCCCACAGGTTGGAGCCGCGCAGCGACTTCTCCACCGTCTCGCTCAGCGCCTTCTTGCCTCGCACACCGTTCAGCCGTAGCCCCGCGGCGACATTGTCGAAGACGGTCATCGTCGGGAACGGGTTCGGCCGCTGGAAGACCATGCCGACCACGCGGCGCACGGCCACCGGATCCACCTCGCGCGCGTACAGGTCCTTGCCGTTCAGCTCGACCTTCCCCTCGACCCGACCACCGGGGATGACCTCGTGCATACGGTTCAGCGTGCGCAAGAAGGTGGACTTGCCGCACCCGGAGGGGCCGATGAACGCGGTGACCGACTTCGGCTCGATGCTCATCGACACGTCCTCCACGGCCTTGAAGGCGCCGTAGTAGACGTTCAGGTCCTTGACGTCGATGCGCTGTGCCATCGCGTGCAGCCCTTCGTTGCTGGCGGGCGGGTCGGTCGGGTGGGTCAGCGTGATAGCCGGTTGAACCGGGCGATCACGCGTCCGACGATGTTGAGCAGAAGGACGATCAGAATCAGTGTGAGGGCGGCCGCCCAGGTGCGGTCCACGGCCGGCTGCAGGGATTGGGTCCGATCCCAGTTGATCATTGTCGGGAGCGCGGCCATGTTCCCGCTGAACAGGTTGAAGTTGATCTCCTTAGTGTACGGTCCGAGGATCAACAGCGGTGCCGTCTCACCGATCACACGAGCGAGGCCGAGCAGGACGCCGGTGACGATTCCGGTGAAGGCCGTCGGGATCACGATCCTGGAGATGGTCCGCCATTTCGGCACCCCGAGCGCGTACGAGGCCTCCCGCAACTCGTTGGGCACCAGCCTGAGCATCTCCTCGGTCGAGCGCACCACGACCGGGAGCATCAGCAGCACGAGGGCGAGCGAGACCGAGAAGCCGGCCCGATCAAATCCGAACGTGGTCACCCACAGCGCGTAGATGAACAGCGCCGCCACGATCGAAGGGATCCCGGTGAGGATGTCGACCATGAAGCTGACCAGCCGGGCCAGCCTCCCGCGACCGTACTCCACCAGGTACACGGCGGTGAAGATGGCGATCGGCACAGAGATCAGCGAGCACGCCATCGCCTGCAGCAGCGTCCCGACGATCGCGTGGTAGGCGCCGCCACCTTGGTGGCGAGCGGTGACCCCGCGCTGGGACTCCAACCACCAGTTGGAGTCCAGGAGCAGGCCGATCCCCTTGCTGATCACGGTGTAGAGGATCCAGACCAGAGGGATGACAGCGACGAAGAAGGAGAGCCAGACCAGGATCGTCGCGATGGCGTTCTTGACCTCGCGGAAGCGCGAGGGTCGTTCGATCGACGGCCCGATCAGCGGGGTGGCCCCGGCGGCGGTGACGGAGGTCATTCGGTGAAGGCCTTCCTGCGCTCGATGACGATCCGGGCCACCGCATTGACGACGAAGGTCAGCACGAACAGGACCATGCCGGCGGCGATGTAGGCGCCGGTCTTGGTCGGCGAGTCGAACTCGGCCGCGTTGTTGGCGATCTTGGAGGCGAAGGTCTGGCCGCCATTGAAGATCGAGAAATTGAACGCCGCCACCTGGCTGACGATGATCGTGATCGCGATCGTCTCGCCGAGCGCTCGGCCGAGCCCGAGCATCGCCGCCGAGATCACGCCCGCCCGGCCGAACGGCAGGACCGCGGTGCGGACCATCTCCCAGCGCGTCGCGCCGAGGGCCAGTGCGCCCTCCTTGTGCGCGGTCGGCGTCGTGTCGAACACCTCGCGGCTGATCGCCGTCACGATCGGGAGGATCATGATGGCGAGCACCACACCGGCGAGGAAGAGGGTGCCCTGTGAGACCCCGACGCCCTTGAAGATCGGGATCCAGCCCAGCGTGCGGTCGAGGAAATCCTGCACGTCCCGCGAGTAGGGGAGCAGCACCTTGATCCCCCACAGGCCATAGATGATCGAGGGCACCGCGGCGAGCAGGTCGACCACGTAGGCGAAGGGTTGCGCGACGCGGGCGGGAGCGTAGTTGGTGAGGAACAGCGCGACGCCGATCGCCAGCGGCACCGCGATCACCATGGCCATCACCGCGATCGCCACGGTGGCCCACAGCAGGTCCGGGATGCCGAACTTGGGGGCGTCGGGATTGCCGAGGTCCCAGACCCGGTCGGTGAGGAAATTGGCCTGGTTCTTCAGCAGCGCCGGAACGGCCTGGATCAGCAGGAAGGCGCCGACCGCGGTGACCAGCGCCACGACAAGGATCCCCGAGCCGCTGGCCATCCCGCCGAAGATGCGGTCCCCCCGGTGGCCGGTCCCGACGAGCGGTTCGTACGCGACGTGCTCGTCGAACTCCGGCCTGCCCGTGGTGGTCGCCATCGGCCCTCCTCGTCTTCCACCCGGTCTCCCACGCGGGGCGGCTGCTCAGGGGGTGCGACGACCCCGGCAGGTCGGCCGGTGCGCCCGGCGCCTCCGATCGCTTTCCACGATCGCAGGCGCCGGGCGAACTGGCATCAGGCGATGGCCTGGATGGCGGTCTGAACCTTGGTCCTGACCTCATCGGGCAGCGGTGCGTAGTGCAGCTCCGCGAGCCCGGACTGCACGTTCGGGCTCGCGAAGTGGGTCAGGAACGCCTTCACCAGGGCGGTCTTGTCCGCGGCCAGGCCCTTGGAGCAGACGATCTGGTAGGTGACCAGGACCATCGGGTAGACGCCCGGCTCCTTCGTGGTGTAGTCCAAGGTCAACTTCAGGTCGTTGCCCTCACCCGCCGGCTGGGCCACCGCGACGAACTTGCCGGCCGATTCGCCGGTCAGCTCGACCGCGCCGGCGCCACTGTCGATCTGGGCGACCCCGAGCTGGTTGTCCGTGGCGTAGGACCACTCCATGTAGCCGACGCCGCCCTCCGTCCCCTTCACGGCCTCGGCCACGCCGGCCGACTTCTCCCGGCCCTCGCCCACCTTGCCCGCCCAGGTCTTCGAGGGCTTGGCGGTCCATACCGAGGGAGCCGCAGCGGCGAGGTACTTCTCCGTGTTCTCCGTGGTCCCGGAGTCGTCGGAGCGGTAGAACACCTTGATCGCTGTGGACGGCAGCGACGTGCCGGAGTTCACGGCGGTAATCGCCGCGTCGTTCCACGTCTTGATCTGGCCGAGGAAGATCTTGGCCACGAGATCCGGGGTCAGGACCAGCTTGTCGACGCCGGGCAGGTTGTAGGCGACGGCGATCGGGCCTGCGACCATCGGCAGATTCCAGGCGGGGTTTCCGCCGCAACGCTGCTGCGCGGCGGTCGCTTCGTCAGGCTTCAGCGCCGAGTCGGATCCGGCGAAGTCGACCTGGCCCGCGTTGAACTGCTTGATCCCGGCGCCGGATCCGGTCGGGTTGTAGTTCACCGTCGCGTCCGGGCAGGCGCCCTGGAACGAGGAGATGACCTCCTCGATCGCGTTCTGCTGTGCGGAGGAGCCCTCGCCGTTGAGCGTGCCAGATGCGCATGCGACCGAACCGCCAGAGGAGCCGCTCGAGGAGTCGCTTGACGCTCCGGTGTTGTCGCTGCCGCACGCCGCCAGCGCGAGCGCACCGGCCACGGCGACACCGAGGAGACGTGCCTGCCGGGAGAGCTTCACGTCGACGTCCCTTCGTCGGATGGATGGTTGGTTGCAGGTCAGGGCACAGCGCAGCACCGAGCCGCTGCCCCGACAGGGACGCTAGGCAGGTCAGGTGAAGTGACCGCCGGACGCGGATGAACGCGGTGTGAACAACAGGGAGCGGCGGGGTCACTGTGCGATGGCCCGGTGATGTCCGGCCGCTGAACGGCAAGATCCGCGAGGCCGGGCCTAGGGATCCGTCTCGGATATCGCCGGGCTGTGCAACTCGACCGCCGGAACGTCCCAATGATCGCCCGGCTGGGCGATGTGGACGACCAGCGTCTGTGCGGGCCGGAGGTACGGGTCGGTGTTCGGCAGTTCCTGCGCGACGGCGTCGCTCACGTGCCGGGACAGCTCCTGCAGCATCGTGCGGAGCACCGGGCGGTGGGTGCAGACCAGGCTGGACTCCGTGCCGTTCAGCAGGGCCCTGACCCACGCCTCCACCGCTGCGGATGCCAGGGCGGCGCCCTCCTCGGACAGGACCGGGTCGGCGTGGAGTGGCAGCCCGGCCGCCTCGGCGAACCCGGTGACCGTCTGCATGCAACGGGTGGACGGCGAACTCACCAGCCGGGTCGGTCGCCAGCACGCCAGCAGGCGGATCAGCGCGGCGGCCTCCCGCCACCCGGCCGGGGTGAGCGGCCGCTCGGGGTCCGGGCCGTTCCACTCCCGCCGGTGCAGCGCATCGGCGTGCCGGACGACCAGCATCGCCTGGGTGTCTGCCCGCCCCTGCCGGATCCGTCCGAGCAGCGCGTCCAGCGGCGCGTGGTGTCCGGAATGCGGCAGCATGCGCCGTGCCTGATCCGCGCTGACCCACTGGCTCCCGTCGATCTCGGTGGGGTCCATGCCGCCACTGCCGACCTGCAGCGCCCGGGCGGCCCAGAAGCTGACCCGCTTGTCCCGCCCGTCGGCCAGGCGGTAGGCCACGGCCGGCAGCGGCTGGCCGAGCACCGGGGTCAGGCCGGTCTCCTCGGCCGCCTCCCGGACGGCGCACTCGGGCAGCGTCTCGCCGGCGTCCACCTTGCCCTTCGGCCAGGACCACTCGTCGTGCTTCGCGCTGTGCACGAGCAGCACCTCGACAGCGCCCCCCGGCGGGGCCCGCCAGATCACCGCGCCGGCGGCGATCACGGTCGCCCGGTCGGCCCCCACATCCGTTGTCCTGTGGGCCCCCTGGGTGGGCCCGCAGGTCACCTGCGAAGCCTCGCGCGCCGCTGGGCGCCGTCCGCGATCAGCTGGGCCTGCAGGTCGACCAGCGGGTTGCCGTCGGCGTCGGTGGCGTGACGGGTCCAGCTGCCGTCGGCGTTGAGGTGCCACGACGACGTGCCGGGGTCCATCGCCAGGCGGATCAGCCGGCCGCACTCCTCGATGTGCCCGGGGTCGCGCAGCCGGACCAGTGCCTCGACCCGGCGGTCGAGGTTGCGGTGCATCAGGTCCGCGCTGCCGATGTAGACGACCGGCTCGCCGCCGTTGGCGAACCAGTAGATCCGGGAGTGCTCGAGGAAGCGGCCCAGGATGCTGCGGACGCGGATGTTCTCGCTCATCCCCGGGACGCCGGGGCGGATCGCGCAGATCCCCCGGACCACCACGTCCACCGGGACGCCGGCCTGGGACGCCTGGTAGAGCGCGTCGATGATCACCTCGTCGATGATCGAGTTCGCCTTGAACCGGATCGCCGCGGGCCTGCCCTCGCGGTGGTGCTCGATCTCCCGCTCGATCCACACCATGAGCCCGCTGCGCAGCGAGCGGGGCGCGACCAGCAGGCGCCGGTAGGCGGTCTTCGGCGCGTACCCGGAGAGCTGGTTGAACAGCCGGGTGAGATCCTCGGCGACCAGCGGGTCGCAGGTGAGCAGCCCGAGGTCCTCGTACAGGCGCGCGGTCTTCGGGTTGTAGTTGCCGGTCCCGACGTGGCAGTACCGGCGGAGCCCGTCGGCCTCCTGCCGGACCACCAGGCTGAGCTTGGCGTGCGTCTTCAGGCCGACGATCCCGTACACGACGTGCACCCCGGCCTGCTCCAGCTTGCGCGCCCAGGAGATGTTGGCCTGCTCGTCGAACCGTGCCTTGATCTCCACCAGCGCCAGCACCTGCTTGCCGGCGTCGGCGGCGTCGATCAGCGCGTCGACGATCGGGGAGTCGCCGCTCGTCCGGTACAGCGTCTGCTTGATCGCCAGCACCGCGGGGTCGGCCGCGGCCTGCTCGAGGAACGCCTGCACGCTGGTCGAGAACGAGTCGTACGGGTGGTGCACGAGGATGTCGCGGTCCCGGATGGCGGCGAAGACGTCGCTGGGCTTCGCGGTCTCCACCTCGTTCAGGTGCCGGTGGGTCTTGGGCACGAACTTCGGGTAGTGCAGGTCCGGCCGGTGCAGGTCGGCGATGATGTTCAGCCCGGTCAGGTCCAGGGGCTCGGGCAGCAGGTGCACCTCCGCCTGGCTGACGCCGAGCTCCCGGATCAGCAGGTCCCGCACGTGACCGTCGACGTCCGAGGCCACCTCCAGCCGGACGGGCGGTCCGAACCGGCGGCGCAGCAGTTCCTTCTCCAGGGCCTGCAGGAGGTTCTCGACGTCGTCCTCCTCGACCTCGAGGTCCTCGTTGCGCGTGACCCGGAACGTGTTGTGCTGCAGGACCTCCATGCCGGGGAACAGCTTGTCGAGGTGGGCGGCGATCACGTCCTCGACCGGGACGAACCGGGCCCCGGCGTTGGCGGGGGCGAGGTCGAGGTCATCGACCGCGATGAACCGGGGCAGGAGCGGCGGCACCTTGACCCGGGCGAAGTGCTCCTTGTCGGTGACCGGGTTCCGCAGGGTCACCGCGAGGTTCAGCGACAGTCCCGAGATATGGGGGAACGGGTGCGCCGGGTCGACCGCGAGCGGGGTCAGCACCGGGAAGACCTGGTCGCGGAACAGGGCGTGCAGCCGGTCCTGCTCTTCGGAGGAGAGCTGGTCCCAGTGCACCAGTGTGATCCGCTGCTCGGCCAGGGCAGGTTGCACCTTGTTCTGGAACGCCTCGGCGTGCATCTGCTGCAACTGCGATGCCCGCTCTACGATCATCTGGAGCACCTCACGAGGCTCCAGGCCGCTGGCCGCGGTGACCGCCAGGCCGGTGGCGATCCGGCGCTTCAGGCCGGCCACCCGGACCATGAAGAACTCGTCCAGGTTGCTGGCGAAGATGGCGAGGAACCGGACCCGTTCGAGCAGCGGCAGCGTGGCGTCGAGGGCCAGTTCCAGCACCCGCTCGTTCAGCGCCAGCCAGGACAGCTCCCGGTCGAGGAAGCGGTCCGCGGGCAGCTCCGGGGTGGGCGTCGGCACCCGGGTCGGGAAGAGCCTGACCGTTCCGTCCGGTTCCGCCAGCGTCAGCGTTTCCCCCTCGGAGACCGGGGCGGTGGCGGCGCCGGCATCCGGGATCGCGGCCGCGGCGTCAGCGACGGGGGCGGGGGCGGCGGTGGGCACGGCCTGGCCGACCTCGGCAGCCTCAGCGGCCGAGGCGGCCGATCGATTCTGGGCCGTGGCACGGGCCGGGCGCGGCCCGCCGGTGCGGCGTGCCCGCGCCGGCGTCCCGGCGGTCGTGGCCTCGGATGCTGGGGTGCCCATCATGGCTGCATGCTCTCACCTGAAGCTGGACGGGGGATCTCGCCCACCTATATGAAAGCTCCCCGTCGTCAGCCAAAGCCATCCCCTTGAGCGGTCAGACCGACGGACGGAGGAACATCACGTCGGTGTCCCAGAGAGAGAAGCCCAGCCCCCGGTAGACCGCCAGCGCGGCCTGGTTGTCCGCCTCCACGTAGAGCATCGCCTGGGACAGGCCCAGCGCGCGCAGCCGGCGCAGGCCGGCCAGGGTCACCGCCCGCCCCAGGCCGCGCCCCTGGTGATCGGGATCGACGCCGACGACATAGACCTCGCCGATCGGTTCGTGGCCGTGGCCGTCGCCGGCCGCGTCGCCGCCGTGCACCTTGGTCCAGTGGAAGGCCACGACGGTCGGCCGGCCCTGCTCGTCCGGGAGGGTGGTGTCCTCGGCCAGCAGGAAGCCCTCGGGGTCGAACCAGGACTCGCGCATCCGGGCCTGCAGGTCGGCCATCGTCCAGGCGCCCTGCTCGGGGTGGTCGCGGAAGGCGCGGGCGTTCAGCGCCAGCCAGGTGGCCTCGTCCTCGCCGGGCCGGAACGCCCGGAGGTGCACGCCGTCCGGCAGGCTCGGCGCGGGCAACGGGGCGTTCAGGGAGCGGCGCATCTGGTAGAGGCGCCGGATCTCCTGGTAGCCGAGCGAGGTGGCGAGCGCCCGGGCCGCCGGGTGGTCGCCGTGCGCCCACAGCCGCAGCCTGCTGCCGCGGGTGAGGTCCTCGGTCGCCGCGACCAGGCGCCGCCCGTACCCCTGCCGGCGGTGCTCGGGGTGGATCACGATCTCGGCGGCCGCCCCGGCGACCGCGTCGGTGGGGTCGACGTGGGCGTAGCCGAGCAGGGTGCCCCCGCCGTCCAGCGGACCGGAGGAGAGCAGGATGTTGTGATCCGGCCCCTCACCGCCGTAGCGCAGGTGCAGGGTGACGTGTTCGCTCAGCGGCCGGACGCCGTCCGCCTCGGTCGCCGCGTCCACCAGCTCGGTGACCGCGCGCAGCTCGGGGCCCCGCAGCACCCCACGGACCTCGATGGTGACCTGCGGGTCCGCCGGCGCCTGGCTCACGGGCACACCCTAGGGGCCCGCCCACACAGGCGCCCGGGATGGCGTTCCGGGTCAGGCGTCGACGGGGTGGGCAGCGGCGGTGCGCTCCCGGCCGGGTGGGACGAACCGGTAGCCGACGTTGCGGACGGTGCCGATCAGCGCCTCGTGCTCGGGGCCGAGCTTGGCCCGGAGGCGGCGGACGTGGACGTCCACGGTCCGGGTGCCGCCGAAGTAGTCGTAGCCCCAGACCTCCTGCAGCAGTTGCGCCCGGGTGAACACGCGGCCGGGGTGCTGCGCGAGGAACTTCAGGAGCTCGAACTCCTTGTAGGTCAGGTCGAGGGCCCGCCCCCGCACCCGGGCGGTGTACGTGATCTCGTCGACGACCAGGTCGCCGGCGCGGATCTCCGGGCTCTCCTCGGGCCGCTCGGCGTCGGCGGCCCGGACCCGTCCCGCGGCCAGCCGCAGCCGCGCCTCCACCTCGGCCGGGACGGCGGTGTCGAGCAGGACGTCGTCGGCGCCCCAGTCCGCGGCGACCGCCGCCATCCCGCCCTCGGTGAGCACCAGGAAGAGCGGCGACGACAGCCCGGTCGCGCGCAGGAGCCGGCACAGCGACCGCGCCCCGGCCAGGTCGCGCCGGCCGTCGACGATCACGGCGTCCGCGGGAGGCGCGTCGACCAGGACGGCGGCCTCGGCCGGTAGCACCCGGACGTGGTGCGGCAGCAGCCCGAGCGCCGGCAGCACCTCCGAGGACGGCGCGAGCGCGTTCGTCAGCAGCAAGAGCTGGGCCATGGCCTCTCCTCCGCGGGGGCGCGAGCCGGAACTCGGCTGGGCGGCAGGCAGGCCGCCTGTGCCGGCATGGGATCCGCCGCGCCGTTGCGGGTCGTGATCTGCCCAGGATAGGGCCGGGTGAGGATTCCCCGGCACGTTCGTGATCGAGAGGATGGCCACATGCCGCCCGTCGAGTTCGCCGGCCGCGAGCCGCAGACCACCGTGCTGCGGGCCGCGGACGGTGTCGCGATCAGCGCGCACCACGACCCCCAGCACGCGGCCGCGGCGGGCGCCGGGACGGCTTTCGTCGTCGCCCACGGGTTCACCGGTTCGTGGCGGACGCCGCAGATCCGTGCCGTGGTGGACGTGCTGCGCCGCCGAGGAGGCGTGGTCTCGTTCGACTTCCGCGGCCACGGCTCCTCCGGCGGCCTGAGCACGCTGGGGGACGCCGAGGTGCTGGACGTCGACGCTGCCGTCGCCTGGGCGCGCGGCCTCGGCTACCCCCGGGTGGTCACGCTCGGGTGGTCGATGGGCGCCGCGGTCGTCATCCGGCACGCGGCGCTGTGCCGCGGGGTGGACGCGGTGGTCGCGGCCAGCGGGCCCAGCCGGTGGCACTACCAGGGCAGCCGGCCGATGCGGACGGTGCACCGCGCGGTCCGGAGCCGGCTGGGTCGCTGGCTCCTGGCGACCCGGTTCCGCACCAGGGTGGGCACGTTCCCCTGGAACCCCCCGCCCGAGCCGCCGGACGCCGTCGCCGGCCGGATCGCACCCACGCCGCTGCTCGTGGTCCACGGGGACGCCGACCACTACTTCCCGCTCGAGCACGCGCAATGGCTGGCCCTGGCCGCCGGCCCGACCGGTGAGCTGTGGATCGAGCACGGCTTCACCCATGCCGAGCGGGGTGCCCCGCCGGAGCTCGTGGCCCGGATCGCCGACTGGGCGGTGACCGCTCCCGCGTCTGCGAAAATGCCTGGGTGAGTGCCGTGATCGCCGCTGGGGTCTCGATGGCCGCGGCGGTACTGGTGGCGGTGACCGGGTACTC
>JBKPQU010000286.1:0-13420 GCA_046734255.1 Actinomycetota bacterium | reverse complement strand
GGCCGGGTCCGCGCCCTCCTCGCTGAGGACCGCGTCCCGGGGCCGCGCCCGGGCCAGGCGCGCGGTGAGCAGCTCGTGCGACTCGCGGTCGCCGGCGGCGCGCAGCTGCTCCGGCGCCAGCCGCCGCCGCCTGACCTGCAGCAGCAGCCGGCCGGCCTCCTCGGCGAGGGCGAAGGCCAGCTCGGCGTCCTGCTCGGCGTCCTGCAGAGCGCCCTGCGCGCGAACCTCATCGCTGCGGGAGATGCTGGGTCCCTTCCGGCCGGCCCCGCTCCAGCCCCTGCTCGACCACCCGGGCGACCTCGTCGGCGGCCTCGGCGAGCACGAGATCCAGCTCGGCGCGCTCGGCCGAGGAGAAGTCGCGCAGCACGTAGTCCGCGGGGTCCTGGCGGCCGGGCGGGCGGCCGATCCCGACTCGCAGCCGGGCGTAGTCCCGCGTCCCCAGCGACTGGCTGATCGAGCGCAGGCCGTTGTGCCCGCCCTCTCCGCCGGACTGCTTCAGCCTCAGCTGGCCGAAGTCCAGGTCGAGGTCGTCGTGGATCACCAGCAACCGGTCCAGCGGGATCCGGAAGAACCGCAGGACGCCGCTGACCGGCCCGCCGGAGACGTTCATGAACGAGGTGGGCTTGACCAGCACGACGCGCGGGCCGGGCAGCCCCCCGCCCGCGCTGGGCAGGCGTCCCTCCATGACCTCGGCCTGGCCGCGCTGAACGGTGAACCGCCCGCCGATCTGATCGGCCAGCCGGTCGGCGACCATCTGCCCGACGTTGTGACGGTTGCGCGCGTGCTGCGGGCCGGGGTTGCCCAGCCCGACGACCATCCACGGCGCGTCCGCACCGGCGGCACCTTCCATGTGCTGATTCCCTCCGGCGCGGGCGGGAAGCCCTGGCGCCTGCCCCCCGACGGGCTCAGGCGTCGGCGGGGACCGGCTCCGCCTCGGCGGCGGGCTCCTCCGCCTCGGCAGCCTCGCCCTCCTCGGCCTCCGGCTCGGGCTCGGCGGTCACGCTGGCGTCGGTGACGTTGACGACCAGCGCCGAAGGGTCGGTGACCAGGGTGGATCCCTCGGGCAGCTGGACCTGCCCGGCGAGGATCTGGGTTCCGGCCAGCAGGCCGTCGATGTCGATCGGCAGCGAGGCCGGGATCGCGGTGGCCTCGACCTCGATCGCGAGCGCCGGGTGCTCGCTGGTGACCAGCGCGTCCGGCCCGACCTCGCCGATCAGCTGGATGGGCACGTCGACGACGACCCGCTCACCGCGGCGGACGATGATCAGGTCGACGTGCTCGATGAAGCCCTTGATCGGGTCGCGCTGGACGTCCTTGGGGAGGGCCAGCGTGGCCGTTCCGTTCAGCTCCACCGACAGCAGCGTGTTGGAGTGCTTGAGGGCGAGCATCGTCGCGTGCCCGGGCAGGGTCACATGCACCGGCGCGGTGCCGTGCCCGTAGAGCACGGCGGGCACCATGTGGGCCCGGCGGAGACGGCGGGCGGCTCCCTTGCCGAACTCCGTGCGCGGCTCGGCGTTCAGCTTGACCTCGGACACGGACTCTCCTCGTCGGGTGGCGCGGCTGCTCGGCCGGAGGGGCTGTGGGCGGCGGGTGACCGGGGCACGGCGGGCGACGTCCCGGCTGCGGCCAGGACGAGCGCAGGCGGCACACCGTGTCGATCACGGCTGGCACGACAGGCACGGAGTGCGGCAGCCCTCGCCAAGGCAACCGCCACATCGTAGCCCGGCGGCGAGGCGGCGATGAAATCGCCCCCGCCCGCGACGTGCCCGATCTGGTCAGGAATTGCCGTCGAACAGGCTGGTGACCGAGCCGTCGTCGAAGACCTCGCGGATCGCCCTGGCGATCAGCGGTGCGATCGACAGGACGGTGAGCTGCGGGAACCGCCGCTCCTCCGGGATCGGCAGCGTGTTGGTGACGATCACCTCGGAGATCCGGCTGTTCTTCAGCCGGTCCACCGCGGGGCCGGACAGGACGGCGTGCGTCGCGGCGACGATGACGTCGGCGGCGCCGCCGTCGAACAGCGCCTCGGCGGCCTGGCAGATGGTGCCCGCGGTGTCGATCATGTCGTCGACCAGCACGCAGGTGCGGTCCTGAACGTCACCGACCACCTTGTGCACCCGGACCTGGTGCGGCACCTGCTGATCGCGGCGCTTGTGGATGATCGCCAGCGGCGCGGCCAGCCGGTCGGACCAGAGGTCCGCCACCCGGACCCGGCCAGCATCCGGGCTGATCACGGTCATCCGGGAGCGGTCCACCCGCTTGCGCACGTAGTCGGCGAGCAGCGGCATCGCCCACAGGTGGTCCACCGGGCCGTCGAAGAAGCCCTGGATCTGCGCGGTGTGCAGGTCGACCGCCATCAGCCGGTTGGCGCCCGCGGTCTTGAACAGGTCGGCGACGAGGCGCGCGGAGATCGGTTCCCGGCCGCGGTGCTTCTTGTCCTGCCGGGCGTAGGCGTAGAAGGGCGCGATCACGGTGATCCGCTTGGCGGAGGCCCGCTTGAGCGCGTCCACCATGATCAGCTGCTCCATCAGCCACTGGTTGATCGGCGCGCAGTGGCTCTGGATGACGAACGCGTCGCAGCCGCGCACGCTCTCCCCGAAGCGGACGTAGACCTCGCCGTTGGCGAAGTCGTACGCGGTGGTCGGCACCTCGTCGACCTGAAGCTCGGCCGCGATCTCCGCGGCCAGGTCCGGGTGGGCCCGGCCGGAGACGAGCACCATCCGCTTCTCACTCGTCGTGACGATGCCGGTCATCGCTCACCCCCGGGTTCGGGCCGGTCGCCAGGTGCGGGCTCGCCGTCACGCGCCTCATCCGCCGGCCGCTCCGCACGTCCGGCCGCGCGCTCGGCCGCGCGCGCCGCGGCGCTGCCCGGCCTGCGCCGGACCACCCATCCCTCGACGTTGCGCTGCTGCCCGCGCGCGACGGCCATCGCCCCCGGCGGGACGTCGTTGGTGATCACCGAGCCGGCGGCGGTGTAGGCGCCGTCGCCCAACGACACCGGGGCCACCAGCAAGGTGTCGCTGCCCACCCGCACGTGGTCGCCGACGACCGTGTGGTGCTTGGCCACGCCGTCGTAGTTCACGAACACGGTGGCGGCGCCGATGTTGGAGTCCTCGCCGATCGTCGCGTCGCCGACGTAGGAGAGATGCGGGACCTTGGAGCGCTCTCCGATCTCGGCGTTCTTGGTCTCGACGAAGGCGCCGATCTTGCCCTTGCCCCCGAGCACGGTCCCGGGCCGCAGGTGGCTGAACGGCCCCACCACCGCGCCGGGCCCGATCACCGCGCCGGTGCCGTGGCTGCGGATCACCTGCGCGCCGGGCCCCACCTGGCAGTCGGTCAGCGTGGTGTCCGGTCCGACGACCGCGCCGGCGGCGACCCGGGTGCTGCCATGCAGCTGGACGCCGGGGAGCAGGGTGACGTCGGCCTCCAACTGGACGTCCACGTCCACCCAGGTGGTCTGCGGGTCGACCACGGTGACGCCGGCCCACATCCAGCGCAGCAGCGACCGGCGGTTGAGCTCCCGACCGAGCGCCGCCAGCTGCGCCCGGTCGTTGACCCCCTCCACCTGGATCGGGTCGTCGGTGTGGAGCGCCGCCACCGGTCGCCCGTCGGCCCGGACCAGGCCGATCGCGTCGGTCAGGTACATCTCGCCCTGGGCGTTGCTGGTGTCGATGCGGTCGAGCGCGTCGCGCAGGACGGCGGCGTCGAAGGCGTAGATCCCCGAGTTGATCTCGCGGATGCGCAGCTGCTCGGGGTCGGCGTCCTTGTGCTCGACGATCCCGACCAGCCCACCGTCCCGGTCGCGCAGCACCCGGCCGTAGCCCGAGGGATCCTCGACGGTCGCGGTCAGCACGGCGACGGCGGCGCCGGTCTCGGCGCGATGCGCCAGCAGCGCGCTCAGCGTCTCGCCGTCCAGCAGCGGCACGTCCCCGTAGGTCACCAGGACCGTGCCCTCCAGCGGCTCCGGCAGCGCGCGCAGCCCGCACCAGGTCGCCCGTGCGGTGCCCTTGACCTCGTCCTGGTCGGCGATCACCGCCTCCGGGACGGTGTCCGCGACGTGCTTCGCCACCAGGTCGCGCCCGTGCCGGACGACGACCGCGAGGTGTTCCGGCTTGACCGAGCGGGCCGCGGCCAGCGCGTGCCCGATCAGCGAGCGACCGCCGATCGTGTGCAGGACCTTGGGGGTGCCCGACCGCATCCGGGTGCCTTCGCCGGCGGCGAGGACGATGACGGCCGCCGGGTGGACAGGGC
Organism: Actinomycetota bacterium; assembly: GCA_046734255.1. GTDB lineage: Bacteria > Actinomycetota > Actinomycetes > Actinomycetales > Kineosporiaceae > JBKPQU01. Next base: position 9,169 of record JBKPQU010000286.1, on the reverse strand, counting down.
TCACGCGAGAGGCCTCCTAGGCGTCACGGGTGGTGGTGAGGACCACTCGCGATCCTACCGAGGCTCCCTCTGCCCGGCTGCCGAGTGCGACGTTCCCGGGGTTCGCCCTCCCGAGTGCGACGGACGCCGGGGCGATGGGGCGGCTCCGGGCCCGCGAACGTCTCACTCGCGCGGGCGACTTGGCAGACTGTCCCGCGGGTGCGGCGGCGTTCGCCGGCACCCGACACCGGTCCGCCCTGGTGTAACGGCAGCACACAGGCCTTTGGAGCCTTGAGGTCCCTGTTCGAATCAGGGGGGCGGAGCCTTCGGCGCATCTCGACTAGCGAGTTACGGGACCGTAGGTTACGGTTGCGTAGCTAAGCTAGCGCGAGGGAGCTCACGGATGACGCCACCGCCCACAGCCACCATGACCGCCGAGAACCTCCGGGCACCCGCCCCCGAACGAACCCCAGAACCGGTCATGGACCCGGTGCCGGTGAGCCGTTTCGACCGCGCGATGTTGCTCCTGTTCATCGCCGTCCCGTTCGTTGCCCTGCTCGCCGCCGTGCCGGTGGCCTGGGGCTGGGGGCTGGGCTGGCTCGACCTGACGATCGCCACTGTCGCCTACCTGATCATGGGGCACGGGATCACCGTCGGGTTCCACCGCTACTTCACCCACGGCTCGTTCCGGGCGAACCGCCCGCTGAAGATCGCCCTGGCGGTCGCCGGGTCGATGGCGATCGAGGGACCGGTGATCCAATGGGTGGCCGACCACCGGCGCCACCACGCGTTCAGCGACCGCGAGGGGGACCCGCACTCGCCGTGGCGGTACGGAGACACGATCCCGGCGCTGACCAAGGGCCTGCTGTTCGCCCACATGGGCTGGCTGTTCGACCTGGAGCAGACCAACCCGCGCCGCTACGCGCCCGACCTGGTCAAGGACCCGGACATCCAGCGGGTCTCCCGGTTCTTCCCCTGGCTGGTCCTGACGTCGCTCGTGCTGCCGGCCGTGATCGGCGGACTGCTCTCCTGGTCCTGGCAGGGCGCGCTGACCGCGTTCTTCTGGGCCTCGCTGGTCCGGATATCCCTGCTGCACCACGTCACGTGGTCGATCAACTCGATCTGCCACACGATCGGCCAGCAGCCGTTCAAGAGCCGTGACCACTCCGGCAACGTGTGGTGGCTCGCGCTGCTGTCCGGCGGCGAGTCCTGGCACAACCTGCACCACGCCGACCCGACCTGCGCCCGGCACGGTGTGCTGCCCGGCCAGATCGACTCCAGCGCCCGGGTGATCTGGATCTTCGAGAAGCTCGGCTGGGCCACCGATGTCCGCTGGCCGAAGGCTGACCGGCTCAGCGCCCGACGAGCGGCTTGAGGGCACCCTAGACGGCCATTCTCCGCCCCCACCAGGTAATTCCGGCGCGGCTCCCGGCCCCGCCGTCGCGGGTGACGTCGTCCCGGCGGGGCATGATGAGGCGGTGACCATAGCGCCTGGCGACCGGGCTGATGGGAAGACAGCGGACCCTGCGGGAAGGGACGGGCACGACGGCCGAGACCACGGACGGCAATCGCGGCCACGCGGGGCCCGGATGACCGGCAAGCAGCGGCGCGAGCAGCTGTTGGACGTCGGCCGCAAGCTGTTCGCGGCGCGCGGCTTCGAGGGGACGAGCGTCGAGGAGATCGCCTCCACCGCCGGGGTCTCCAAGCCGGTGGTCTACGAGCACTTCGGGGGCAAGGAGGGGCTGTACGCCGTCGTCGTCGACCGTGAGATCCAGACGCTGCTGGACGCGATCAACCGGGCGCTGGCGATCCAGGCCCACCCGCGGGTGCTGCTCGAGCAGGCCGCGCTGGCGCTGCTGGACTACATCGAGACCTCCACCGACGGCTTCCGGATCCTCGTCCGGGACTCCCCGGTCACCCAGTCCACCGGCGGGTTCGCCAGCCTGATCAGCGACGTCGCCAGCCAGGTCGAGTACCTGCTGGCGGACGAGTTCTCCGCGCGCGGTCTGGACGCGAAGACCGCGCCCCTCTACGCCCAGGCGCTGGTCGGCATGGTCGCGCTGACCGGCCAGTTCTGGCTCGACCACCGCAAGCCGAAGAAGACGCTGGTCGCAGCGCACCTGGTCAACCTCGCCTGGAACGGGCTGTCCGGCCTGGAGCCCCGCCCGACGCTGGGCGTGCAGCCGGGCCAGGTCTCCGGCTCCCGCCGGGGCCGGCGATGAGCCTGCCGGCGGCCGAGGGCGCACCGGGGTTGGGCAAGGACGAGGTGGACCGCATCGTCGAGGCATGGCGGCGCGAGCGGCCCGACCTGGACATCGAGCCGCTGCAGGTGCTCTCCCGGGTCACCCGGCTGGCCCGCCACCTCGACCGGGCCCGGTCTGCCGCGTTCGCGCGGCAGGACCTGGAGCTGTGGGAGTTCGACGTCCTGGCCGCCCTCCGCCGCGCGGGGCCGCCGTACCAGCTGTCCGCCGGGCAGCTGGGCAGCCAGACGCTGGTCACGAGCGGCACGACGACGAACCGGATCGACCGGCTGGTGGCACGCGGACTGGTCCGGAGGACGGCCGACCCGGGCGACGGGCGAGCCGTGATCGTCCGGCTCGAGCCGCCTGGGCGTGCCCTGGTCGACACGGCGCTGTCCGACCTGCTGGAGCACGAGCGGGAGCTGCTCGCGCAGCTGGACCACGCCGAGCGGGAGACCCTCGCCGCCCTGCTGCGCCGCCTGGTCGCGCCGTTCGACGTCAGCCCCTGACGGCCGGCCCCACCGGCCGCCCGACCGGCCGCCCGTTCAAGCCCTGACCGGCTCGACCAGCCGCGCCCCCGAGACCGGGCCGAGCAGCCGCCGGACGTCGGTGGCCGCGCCGGACGACGTCAGCGCAACGGCCAGGTCCAGCGCCTGCTCGGCGTCGCGGGCCAGCAGGGCCACCGTGGGACCGGAACCGGAGACCAGCCCGCCGGTGGCGCCGTAGTCACGCCCGACCTCGAGCAGGCGCTCGAGGTTCGGCGCCAGCGAGCAGGCGGCCGGCTCCATGTCGTTGTGCAGGTTGGCTCCCAGCTCGATCGGGTCGGCGGAGCGCAGCGCCTGCATCAGCTGGTCGGAGACCCGGGGCTCTGCGAGGACCCGGCCCGCGCGCAGCCGGTCGAGCTCGGCGTAGACCGCCGGGGTGGACAGGCCGTGCTCGGCGATCGCCACCACCCAGTGGTACTCCCCGCGGGCCAGCGCCGAGGTCAGGCGCTCCCCCCGGCCGGTGGCGACCGCGGTGCCGCCGTGCAGTGCGAAGGGGACGTCGCTGCCGATCTCGGCGGCCAGCTCGGCCAGCTCCTCCCGGGACAGCCCCGCACGCCACAGGGTGTCGCAGGCCAGCAGCGCGGCGGCGGCGTCCGCCGAGCCGCCCCCCAGACCTGCGGCGACCGGAATCGTCTTGCGCACCTGCAGCCTGACCCCGGCCTCGATGCCGGCGCGCCGGGACAGCAGCAGCGCGGCCTGCACCGCCAGGTTGGTCTCGTCCAGGGGGACGCCGTCCGTGTGCACGCCGTCGACCGTGACGCTCACGTCGTCCGCCTCGGTCGCCATGACGTCGTCGAACAGCGACACCGCGTGGTAGACGGTCGCCAACTCGTGGTAGCCGTCCGCCCGCAGCCCGCCCACCCGCAGCTCCAGGTTGATCTTGGCTGGGGCGCGGGCGCAGACCTCGGCGGGCGCGGTCATGCTGGTCACCTTATGCACCGCCGCGACGGGCTGCGATCGCGGCGAACTCCGCGATGCCCAGCTGCTCGCCGCGGTCGGAGGGATCGATCCCCGCGGCTCGCAGCACGGCCTCGGCCTCGACCGCCGAGCCGGCCCAGCCGGCGAGCGCGGCGCGCAGCGTCTTGCGGCGCTGCGCGAACGCGGCGTCGATGACGGCGAAGACCGCCTCCCGCGAGCCGGGCGGGGGTGGACGGCGCCTGAACGCGACCAGACCGGAGTCGACCCGGGGCACCGGCCAGAACACCGTGCGCGGTACCGGTCCCGCCCGGCGCACCTCGGCGTACCACGAGGCCTTCGCCGAGGGCACGCCGTAGGCGGGATCACCGGGCCCGGCCGCCAGGCGATCGGCCACCTCCGCCTGGACCATGACCAGGCCCCGCTCGAGGCCGCCGAAGCGCTCCAGGAAGGTGAGCAGCACCGGGACGGCGACGTTGTAGGGGAGGTTGGCGACCAGGGCGGTCGGGACGGGGTCGGGCAGCTCGGTCACCGCGAGAGCGTCGGCGCAGACCACCCGCAGCCTGCCGGCCAGCCCGGGGGCCCGCTCGGCCACGGTGGTGGGCAGCGCCTCGGCCAGCACGGGGTCGACCTCGATCGCGACCACGGCACGGGCCGCGGTCAGGAGGCCGAGGGTGAGCGAACCGAGTCCGGGACCGACCTCGACGACGACGTCGTCCGGTCGCAGGGCGGCCGCGGCGACGATCCGGCGCACGGTGTTGGCATCGATGACGAAGTTCTGGCCCAGCGACCTGGCCGGCCGGACACCGAGCGCCGCCGCCAGGCGACGCACGTCGGCGGCACCCAGCAGCCTGGCGTCCATCGGTCCCCTCTCCCGTGGGGCCGCCGTCGGTCGTGCGGAGCCCCCACGGGACAGGATGGCCTCAGCTGAACAGCTCGGCGGCCCAAATCGACTGCGGCCCACGGGACAGGATGGGCAGAGTCCCTAGCTGAACAGTTTTCGGCCACAGACCGGCCACTGGCCGGCGCCGGACCTCTTGTACAGCAGCTTCGCCCGGTAGGTCTGCTCGGACGAGGAGTTGTCGATCGGGTTGCCGCTGCCGCCGACCGAGTGCCAGGTGCCCAGGCTGAACTGGTACAGCCCGTAGTACCCGGCGGAGTTGACCGCGCGGGGGTTCCCGCCGGACTCGCAGTCGGCGAGCGCGGCCCAGTTCAGCGAGTCCACGCCGCCGCCGACCGACCCGCCGGTGCTCGGCCTGGCCTTGGTGCCGACCATGAGCACCTCGACGACCGGCGCGCGGGTCACCTTCGCCGAGATCAGCCGGCGGGACGCGACCTTGCCGTTGGCGAGCACGACGTCGTAGACGGCGATCCGGCTGCCGGCGGAGCCGTCGCTGATCACCTTGGTGTCGCCGCGGAACATCGAGGAGGAGGACTTCCTCGTGACCGTGAACGGCACCGACTCCCGCGCGGTGACCCGGCGGCGGTCGATCCGGGTCAGAGCGATCGACAGGCCCTGGGTCACCGGCGCCGTGACCGGCACCGAGAGCCGGTCCAGCGGCCGCATGATCAGACCCTGCTCGACCAGGAGCAGCCCCACGGTGGGCGCCGTGGACACCACGGTGCGGGAGGCGCCGGCCGCGTTGAGCTTCACGGTCTTGGGCGTCGACACGGACAGGGCGAACCCGTCCCGGCCGATCGGCTGCGAGCGGGAGGCGGACAGCCGCGCGCCTTCGGCCCGGATGCCGAGTGCCGCGAGCGCGTCGTCCACGGTCAGCTCGGTCGTCCAGTAGGTGCGCTCGGTGCCGTCCAGGCTGACCCGCAGCTGCCGCGCGAAGCGGACGACGACGCGGTCGCCGTCGTGCAGCGCAGCGGCGCGGCCCGGCGCGACGATGTCCCGGGCGCCGACGGTGACGTCCTGGGAGTCGAGCAGGCCGCCGACGGTGCGGGCGAAGGCCCGGACCTCGTGGCTGCGACCGTCGACGGTGAGGGTGACGGTCTTGTCCATGGCCGCGTAGGCGACAGTGCCGCCGATCACGGCCGCCAGCACGCCCGCCTGGGCGGCGAGCCGGCCGGTGCGACCGGTGAGGAATCTGAGCACGCTGTTCCAGACCTCGAACGGTCCGGGCACGGACTGACAGCAGGCGCGCCACCAGGGACCAGAACCGGGGAAGAACGCCGAATCACGGCGGGGCTCCGGGCGCCGTCATCGGCGGCGTGCAGGCTGCCGGGAGAGCTCCGACCCCGGCTGTGCAGCGCCCACCGTAATCGAATCGAGACCGACCGCCAAACCGGCACGCCGTAACCCGCTAACTAATGGTTACGACTAGTTACCCTCCGCTCACGCCAGCTTGCTCACGGGATGCCGGAAAGCTCCCCTCAAGCCGATGCAGCCTCGTCGTCAGGCAGTCCCCAGCGGCTCTCATCGAGTAATGCGGCGGCTGGAGAGCAGGGGTCACCAGGGGCCGTAGAGCGCGTCGGAGGTGGCGCGGAGCGTCGCGCAGACGTCCTCCAGGTCCCGGCCCGTCACCTCGGCGAGGCAGCGCACGGTGAGCGGCACCAGGTAGCTGGCGTTCGTCCGGCCGCGATGCGGCGCCGGCGCAAGGTACGGCGCGTCGGTCTCGACCTGCACCTGCTCGAGCGGGACGGCGCGCAGCGCCTCGCGCAGCGGCCCCGCGTTCTGGAACGTCAGCGTGCCCGCGAACGAGAGGTACCACCCCCGGTCGGCGCAGTAGCGGGCCATCGCGGCGTCGCCGGAGAAGCAGTGGAAGACCGTTCGCGGCGGGGCGCCCTCGGCCTGCAGCGCGCGCAGCACGCCGTCGTGCGCGTCCCGGTCGTGGATCTGCAGCACCTTGTCCAGCCGCTTGGCCATGTCGATGTGCCGGCGGAAGGACTCCTCCTGCGCGGCCCGGCCCGCGACGTCGTCCTCGCCGACCCAGTAGTGGTCCAACCCGGTCTCCCCGATCACGCGGATCCGCGGCCGGTCGGCGAGCGTCTCGATCTCGGCCAGCGCGGCGTCCAGCGCGTACCGCGCCTGCCCCGCATCCGGTTGCGCCGCAACGATCCTGGACGCCTCGGTGGGGTGCAGGGCGACCCCGCCGAGCAGGCCCGGATGGTCCTGGACCGCCTGCACCGTCCAGCGTGCCGAGTCCAGCTCGCACCCGATCTGCACGATCCCGGTGACGTTGACCGAGGCCGCATCCCGGACCGCCTCGCCGACCTCGTAAGCCGGGTCGCCGGCCCTGACGTGATCCAGGTGGGCGTGGTCGTCGGCGACCGGCAGCGGAAGCGGCTCGGGCAGCGGCGGCCGCCCGCTCACCCTTCGCCGGCTCTCTCGGCCAGGCGCTGCAGCTCCTCCTCGACGATCGAGTCGTCGAGCTTGCGGAACACCGGGGTGGGCGCCGCGATCGGCGTGCCCGATACCACCGGCTCCGGGCGCCACGCCGCGACCGTCTCGCCCACCCGGTAGTCGCCCATCAGCACGGGGTATCCCGGCCCGCCGTCCAGGTCGTCGACCTCGCGGATCTGCGGCATCGGCGAGACCGTGCCGGACCCGCCCATCACCTCGTGCACGGCCTGCGCGGAGTGCGGCAGGAACGGCGAGAGCAGCGTCCGGCAGTCGCTGACCGCCTGCGCGGCAACGTGCAGGACGGTTCTCATCCGGTCCGGGTCCTCGTCGCGGAGCTTCCACGGCGCGGTGTCGGACAGGTACTTGTTCGCCTCGCCGACCACCCGCATCGCCTCGCCGAGCGCCTGCTTCTGCCGGTGCGTGGCCAGGAGGTCCCCGATCTCGCCGAACCCGGCCTGGGTGACCTCGAGCAGGCGGACGTCGGGGGCTGCGAGCTCGCCGGCCTCGGGGATCGACCCGACGTTGCGGTGGATCAGCGACGCCGTGCGGTGGACCAGGTTCCCCCAGCCGGCGACCAGCTCGTCGTTGGTCCGGCGCAGGAACTCCGCCCAGGTGAAGTCGGTGTCGGCGTTCTCCGGCCCGGCGGCGCTGATGAAGTACCGCAAGGCGTCCGGCTGGTAGCGCGACAGCACGTCGCGGACGTAGATCACCACGCCGCGGGAGGAGGAGAACTGCTTGCCCTCCATCGTCAGGAACTCGCTGCTGACCACCTCGGTGGGCAGCTCCAGCTCGCCGTAGACGCCGGGCGTGCCGCCGCGGGATCCCTTGCCGGAGTAAGCCAGCAGCTCGGCCGGCCAGATCTGGGAGTGGAAGGTGATGTTGTCCTTGCCCATGAAGTAGTACGAGCGGGCCTGCGGGTCGTTCCACCACCTGCGCCAGGCGTCGCCGTCCCCGCTGCGCCGGGCCCACTCGATCGAGGCCGACAGGTACCCGATCACGGCGTCGAACCAGACGTAGAGCCGCTTGTTCGGGTTGTCCTCCCACCCGGGCAGCGGCACCGGGATGCCCCAGTCGATGTCCCGTGTCATCGCCCGCGGCCGGACGTCGTCCAGCAGGTTCAGCGAGAACTTCAGGACGTTCGGCCGCCAGTCGGTGCGGGTGCGCAGCCACGCGCCCAGCGCGTCGGCGAGCGCCGGCAGGTCGAGGAAGAACTGCTCGGTCTGCACGAACCGCGGGACCTCCCCGTTGATCCGGCTGTGCGGGTTCTTCAGGTCGATGGCGTCCAGCTGGTTGCCGCAGTTGTCGCACTGGTCCCCGCGCGCGCCGTCGTACCCGCAGATCGGGCAGGTGCCCTCGATGTAGCGGTCCGGCAGCGTGCGCCCGGTCGACGGCGAGATCGCTCCCATCGTCGTCTCCGGGACCATGTACCCGTTGCGGTACACGGTGCGGAACAGCTCCTGGGCGACCGCGTAGTGGTTGCGGGTCGTGGTGCGGGTGAACAGGTCGTAGGACAGGCCGAGGTCGTGCAGGTCCTGCACGATCATCAGGTTGTACCGGTCGGCCAGCTCCTTTGGTGCGAGGCCCTCGTGCTCGGCCTGGACGAGGATCGGGGTCCCGTGCTCGTCCGTACCCGAGACCATGAGCACGTCGTGCCCGGCCATCCGCATGTAGCGGCTGAAGACGTCGGATGGGACGCCGAAGCCGGCGACATGGCCGATGTGCCGCGGGCCGTTGGCGTACGGCCAGGCGACAGCGGAGAGGACCCGGGTCATACCGGAATCCTAGGGATCGGTGGCGGAGGCCTCCGCGCGACGTCCCGCCCATCGCCGCGCCACGGCGCGCCAGGCGAGCCCGACCGCCACAGCCAGCAGCGCCCCGGCGAGGCACTCGCCGGCCAGCGCGATTCCGGCCAGCCACGGTACGGGCCCGATGACGTCGAGCCGCCCCGGCCCGGCCGGCCCGCCGGACAGCCACGCGAGCAGCAGGAACCCGGCCCCCGCGACGGCGGTTAGCACGCGCTCGCTTGTCACATCCCAAGCCTAGTGAGGGCGCAGGCGCTGATTCACCGACGCCGGACACGTCCGCCGGTGGTCAGTTGCGTCCGCCGGTGGTCAGTTGCGTCCGCCGGTGGTCAGTTTAAG
>JBKPQU010000285.1:0-7909 GCA_046734255.1 Actinomycetota bacterium | reverse complement strand
CGGCGGCGGCACGGGCGAGACGTGGTTCTCGGTCGCCCTCATCCCGCAGACGCTGAGCAGCACGACGCTCGGCCGCCGGCTCCCCGGCGAGCGGGTCAACCTCGAGGTGGACGTCCTGGCGAAGTACACCGAGCGGCTGCTCGGCGCGGCGAGGGAGGCTCGGGCATGAACGGGCTGGAGAACGGGCTGGACTGGCTGCTGAACGCCCAGCTGACGATCGGCGGCCAGCACATCCTCTGGCGGGAGATCATCGGGAACCTCTTCGGGCTGGCCAGCGCGGTCGGCGGGATGCGCCGTCGGGTGTGGGCGTGGCCGGTCGGGATCGCGGGCAACGTGCTGCTTTTCACGGTGTTCCTCGGTGCGGCGTTCAACACCCCGCAGGGGGCCAACCTGCTCGGCCAGGCAAGCCGCCAGGTGATGTTCATCGTGGTCTCGATCTACGGCTGGGTGCGCTGGGCGCGCGCCAGCGGGAGCGGTGGACCGGCGGTGCACCCGCACTGGGCGAGCACGCGGCACCGCGTGGCGATGGTGGTGTTCGCCGTCGTGATGGTCGCCGTGCTCACACCGATCTTCCGGGCGCTGGGGTCGTTCGAGCCGGTCTGGGCCGACGCCTGGATCTTCACCGGCTCGCTGCTGGCCACCTACGCGATGGCCCGCGGCTGGGTGGAGTTCTGGCTGATCTGGATCGCGGTCGACGCCGTCGGCGTCCCCCTGCTGCTGCGCGCCCACCTCTACCCGTCGGCGATCCTGTACGCGATCTACGCCGGGTTCGTGCTGTGGGGCTTCGTGGTGTGGCTGCGGGTCAGCCGGGCCGAGGCCGCGATCGCCTCGCCGGCGCCGGCGGAGGCGGCCCGATGAGCAGCCCCCAGGCGATCACCGGCGTGGCCAGGGCCGTGCGGGCGCTGCGCCGGGGGATGCCGGTGCTGGTGGTCGACGACCCGGACCGGGAGAACGAGGGCGACGTCGTCATGGCCGCCGCGCACGCCACCCCGGCCTGGGTCGCGTGGACCGTCCGGCACACCTCGGGGCTGCTGTGCGCGCCGATGCCTGCCGAGCACGCCGACCGGCTCGGGCTGCCGCCGATGGTCGTCGACAACCAGGACCCCCGGCGGACGGCGTACACGGTCTCGGTGGACGCCCGGCACGGGATCGGCACCGGCATCGGCGCGGCCGACCGTGCCCGGACGCTGCACCTGCTCGCCGACCCCGGCACCGGCCCGGACGACCTGATCCGTCCCGGCCATGTCTTTCCGTTGCGCGCCCGTCCCGGCGGGGTGCTGGAGCGGGCCGGGCACACCGAGGCCGCCGTCGACCTGTGCCGCCTGGCCGGCCTGCCGCCGGTCGGGCTGATCGCCGAGGTGATCGCCGAGAACGGCGAGGCCATGCGGGCGCCCGGGCTGCTCGCGCTGGCCGGCAGCGCCGGCCTGCCACTGATCAGCATCAGTGACCTGGCTCAGCACCTCGCCGAGCACGGGCGCGCGCCGGCGGGCGTGGCTCCACCGGTGCGGGAGACGGCGTCGATCGCCCCGGCGCCGGTCGCCCGGCTCGCCGAGACCGCTATCCCCACGCGGCACGGGCGGCTGCGCGCGCTGGGGTATCGCGACCGGCGCACCGGCCAGGAATGCGTGGCGCTGGTCGCGGGGGACCCCCCGCGGCGGGGGGCGCTGGTCCGGGTGCACTCCGAATGCCTGACCGGCGACGCGATCGGCTCCCTCCGCTGCGACTGCGGCCCCCAGCTGGACGCCGCGCTCTCGCTGGTCTGCGCCCAGGGCGGCGTGGTCGTCTACGTGCGCGGGCACGAGGGGCGGGGGATCGGGCTGATGCCGAAGCTCGCCGCCTACGCGCTGCAGGACACCGGGCTGGACACGGTGACCGCGAACACCGCGCAGGGGCTGCCGGTGGACGCCCGGGACTACACGGCCGCGGCCGGCGTCCTCGCCGACCTCGGTCTGAACGACCTGCGCCTGCTGACCAACAACCCCGCCAAGGTGGCCGGCCTGGGCCTGCACGGGATCCGCGTGCGGGAGCGCGTGGCGCTGCAGGCCGGCCACGGCCCGGACAACCACGCCTACCTGCGGGCCAAGCGGGACCTGCTCGGACATCTCGTGCTGCCCGGCGAGCCGGACCGGGTCGCCGCTCGGTGAGCGGGACCGGGGCACCGCGGCTGGCGGTCGACGGCCGCGGGCTGCGGGTCGGGATCGTCGCCGCGTCGTGGCACGAGCAGGTGATGTCCGGCCTGCTCGCCGGGGCGTGCGCGGCGCTGGCCGAATGCGGCGTCACCGAGCCGCTCGTCGTCCGGGTACCGGGCAGCTTCGAACTGCCGGTCGCGGCCGCCCGGATGGCGGCGGCCGGCCTGGACGCGGTGGTGGCGCTCGGCGTCGTCGTCCGCGGCGGGACGCCGCACTTCGACTACGTCTGCTCGGCGGCGACCGCCGGGCTGACCGAGGTCGGCGTGCGCACCGGGGTCCCGGTCGGCTTCGGCGTGCTCACCTGCGACACCGTCGAGCAGGCGCTCGACCGCGCGGGGCTGCCGACCTCGAGCGAGGACAAGGGGCGCGAGGCGGCGCTGGCGGCGGTGGCCACCGTGGTCGCGCTGCGAGCGCTGGACAGCCTGGCCGGCACCACCGCACGGGCGCAGGCGGCCGGGCCACTAGCCTGATCGGACGTGAAGACCTTCGACCAGCTGTTCGCGGAGCTGAGCGACAAGGCTGCGGCGAACACGCCCGGCTCGCGGACCGTCGAGGCGCTGCGGGACGGCGTGCACGCGATCGGCAAGAAGGTCGTCGAGGAGGCCGCGGAGGCCTGGATGGCCGCCGAGCACGAGAGCCCGCAGCGGGCCGCGGAGGAGATCTCCCAGCTGCTCTACCACGTGCAGGTGTTGATGATCAGTCGTGGGCTGCGCCTCGACGACGTCTACCGCCATCTCTGAGCCGGCTGACCGTCCCCCGGCCCACCCACTCCTCGACGATCGACCCGATGACCAGCGGAGGAACCTGACCATGCTGCGTGTCGCCGTACCCAACAAGGGATCGCTGGCGTCGGCCGCCCTGCAGATGCTGGCCGAGTCCGGCTACCCCCAGCGCCGGGACGAGCGCGAGCTGATCCTGACCGACCGGGACAACGACATCGAGTTCTTCTACCTCCGCCCCCGGGACATCGCGGTCTACGTCGGCACCGGGACGCTGGACGTCGGGATCACCGGCCGGGACCTGCTGCTGGACTCGCAGGCGCCGGCCGAGGAGGTGGTCGCGCTCGGCTTCGCCGCCTCGTCGTTCCGGTTCGCCGCCCCGCCGGGCACCGCGATCTCGCTGGACGAGCTGGCCGGGAAGCGGGTCGCCACCAGCTACCCGGGGCTGGTCGGGGACTACCTGTCCGCCCGCGGGGTGAGCGCGCACGTCGTCCGGCTGGACGGCGCGGTGGAGACCGCCGTGCAGCTCGGCGTCGCGGACCTGGTGGCCGATGTGGTCGAGACCGGCGGCACGCTGCGCTCGGCCGGGCTGGAGACCTTCGGCGAGGAGATCCTGCGCTCGGAGGCCGTCCTGATCCGCCGACGGGGTACGGGCGACGACCCCCGGGTGGACGTGCTCGTGCGGCGGCTGCAGGGCGTCCTGGTGGCCCGCCAGTACGTGATGATGGACTACGACGTCCGGGCGGACCTGGTCGAGCGGGCCTGCGCCATCACCCCGGGCCTGGAGTCCCCCACAGTCTCGCCGCTGCACGAGAGCGGGTGGTTCGCGGTGCGCGTGATGGTCCGCAGGGACCGCACGAACCAGGTGATGGACGACCTGTACGCGCTCGGAGCGCGGGCGATCCTCGTCACCGGTATCCACGCCTGCCGGCTATGACCGCCGGGTCCTCGGCGTCACCCTCGGGCGACGGCGCCGCCCCGGGCGGCGGGCTGTACCGGCCGTTCCGGCCGCGCCGCGCCCGGGTGATGGCCTGGACGATCGCCGGCGGGGAGATCGCCGTGCTGACCGGGCTGGCCGTCGCGCTGCCGGGCCCGAACGTGCACTGGTACGACCGGCTGGGCTTCCTCCTGGTGGCCGCGGCGGTCGCCGCCACGCTGTCGCGGTTCGCCCGGCTGCTCGCCGTGCCCGACCAGGACGGGCTGCGGGTGCGCAACGTCGTCTACACGCGGCGGCTGCAGTGGGCGCAGATCGTGCGGGTGCAGTTCGGCGGCGGCAACCCCTGGGCGGTGCTGGACCTGTCCGACGGCGACACGCTCGCGGTGATGGCGGTGCAGCGGGCGGACGGCGAGCGCGCGGTCGCGGAGGCGCGCCGGCTGGCCACGCTGGTCGCGCTGCACACCCGGACGGCGCGCGACGACTAGGGCAGGACGAAGACCCTGACCGGCCATCCGCCGCTGGCCGGTCAGGGCCGGTCTACGGGTGGGTCAGGGCTGGGCGGTGCTGGTCGGGATCGGCCGGCCCTTCTCGGCGGCCTGCACCGCGCGGGTCAGCACGTCCAGACCGAAGTCGGCCAACCGGGTGCCGTTCACCTCGACGGTCGGGGTGCCGGTCACCCCGGCCTGCGACGACTCGTCGGTGACCTTCTTGGCCCAGCCGGCGAACTGCTTGTCCTGCAACGCCTTGCGCACGACATCCGAGGACGCCCCGGCCTGGCCGGCGAGCTCGGCCAACCTGGCGTCGGTCAGGCCGGAACTGCCCTCCGCCGGCTGGTTCGCGTAGAGCAGGTCGTGGAAGCGCTGGAACGCGGCCGGATCCGAGGTCACGACGGCGGCCGCGGCGTCCAGCGCCCGGGTGGAGTACCCGGTGCTGGACGCCCCGTCGAGGATCGCGATCGGCCGGTAGTAGATCTTCACGGTGCCGTCGGCCACCCAGGCGGCGATCTGCTTGCCACTCTCGGCCTCGAACTCCTGGCAGACCGGGCACTGGAAGTCCTCGTACAGCGTGAGCGTGACCTTGGCGTCCGGCCTGCCGACCAGGATCGCGCCGTCGGTCAGGTGCTGCGGGGTGGAACCGGCGGCCTGGGCCTTGGTGCTGCGCAGCGTCTGGATCACGATCCCGACCCCGACCACGACGACGAGGAAGCTCAGCACCGCCGCGACGATCGTGGCCGCGCGGCGCCGCCGTTGCGACCGCCTGGCGCGGGCGCGCATGTCCGCCGCCTTCTGCTCCCGGATGGCACGAGCGGTGCGGGCGTTGGTCATCGAAGACTCCTCGGTCCACCGGCACGTGATCCGGCACCTGCATCGGCACGCTGATCGGCAGGCGCCGGTTCGATCGGTTCGGTCAGCCCGAGCGCGCCGTCCAGCGACCACCGGCTGCGCGGGTAGGCGGCCAGCAGCAGCGCGACCGCGAGCAGGCCCACGTCGCGGGCGATCTCCCACGGGTAGTGCGTCCGACCGGCGGCGACCGTCCCGCCGCCGCCGAAGCAGCCGCAGTCGATCGACAGCCCGCGCGCCCAGACCGAGGCGACGCCGATGATGAACACCACCAGCAGGGCGGCGAACACGGCGGCGGCCACCCTGGTCCCCAGGCCGAGCAGCAGCAGCACGGCCAGCGCGAGTTCGAGCACCGGCAGGCCGAAACCGACCCCGCGGGCCAGCGTCTCCGGCAGCAGCCGGTAGGCGCGGACCGCCCGGACGCTCCCGTCGGGGTCGATCAGCTTCAGCCAGCCCGAGGCGATCAGGACGGCGGCCAGCCCGAGCCGGGCGACGGTGGAGAGCCACGGCTGCGCCCGGCGGAGCCGGGCGGGTACGGCGGCGGCGATCGGCACTGGCACTCCGAGCAGACGGTCAGGCAGGTCGGGTGGGGCGGGGGCTGGTCGTCCGGCCACGATCACGGCCACGATCACGGCCACGATCACGGCCGCGGTCACCCGTCACCCCCGCCGGCATGCCTGCAAGGTAGGAACCGTGGCTGTGAGTTTCCCGGGTACGCCCTGTGTGTCGGCTTGAGATGGGCGGATCGTTAGGCCTCCGGGCCGTTGGTCACCCCGGTCTCGTCGATGATCACGTCCGCCCGCCCCCGGGTGCCCTCGGCGGCGAACATCGCCTCCTCCTGCCGCGCCCACCGCTCCCAGTGCGGCCGGTAGGCCTCGCCGTCCCGGGCGATCCCGCGGGCGAACCGCACGTCGCGTGGCGCCTCAACCCAGACCAGCAGCGACAGGTACGGCGCGCAGGCCCGGGCCCCGCTGCCCACCCCCTCGACCAGCAGGTCGGGTGCGGGCGGCACCTCGTGCCATTCGGCGTACTCCCCGCGCTCCCAGTCGAAGCGGCGGTACCCGGCGGGCCGGTGTTCGGCGAGCGGGGCCAGCAGCCAGCCGACCAGGGCCGGGACGGCGTCGGCCAGCCCGTCCCAGCCGGGGTAGAGGTCGTCCATGTGCACGACCGGGGCCGCCAGCCGGGCGGCCAGCCGGTCGGCGAGCTCCGTCTTCCCCGAGCCGCTCGGCCCGTCGATCGCCACCACCCGGCAGGCGCCGGCGCGGGCCGGCCGGCGCCGCACCTCGGCCGCCAGACGATCCAGACGGTCCAGACGGTCCGGCACGGCGGTCACGCTAGTGCCACGGGGCGAGCGGCCTAACCTGGGCGGGTGCCGGTCGCCATCCGCGTGATCCCGTGCCTGGACGTCGACGCCGGGCGGGTGGTCAAGGGCGTGAACTTCGCCGGGCTGCGCGACGCCGGCGATCCGGTGGAGCTGGCCCGCCGGTACGACGCCGAGGGCGCCGACGAGCTCACCTTCCTCGACGTCACCGCCTCCGCGGACAACCGGGCGACCACCTACGAGGTCGTCTCGCGGACCGCGGAGGAGGTGTTCATCCCGCTGACCGTCGGCGGCGGCGTGCGCAGCCTCGAGGACGTGGACCGGCTGCTCCGGGCGGGCGCGGACAAGGTGGGGATCAACACCGCGGCGATCGAGCGGCCCGAGCTGATCGCCGAGGTCGCCGGCCGGTTCGGCTCGCAGGTGCTGGTGCTGTCGGTGGACGCCCGGCGCTGCCAGGGGGCGGAGACCACGCCGTCCGGCTACGAGGTCACCACCCACGGCGGGCGGCGCGGCACCGGGATCGACGCGGTGGAGTGGGCCGAGCGCGCCGCCCGGCTCGGCGCGGGGGAGATCCTGCTGAACTCGATGGACGCCGACGGCACCCGGGCGGGGTTCGACCTGGAGATGGTGCGCGACGTCCGCGCCCGGGTCAGCCTGCCGCTGATCGCCAGCGGCGGGGCGGGGGAGCTCCGGCACTTCCCCCCGGCGGTGGCCGCCGGCGCGGACGCCGTGCTGGCCGCCAGCGTCTTCCACTTCGGGCAGCTCAGCATCACCGCGGTCAAGGACGAGCTGCGCGCGGCCGGCGTCCCCGTGCGCTGACCGCTTTCGGGGATCATGTCAGACGCCGAGCCGGATCGCGCGGAACGCCGCCAGCGCGTCCGCCGGCCCGTCCAGCTCGACCTGCGCCTGCGCCGTCCGGCCGAAGGCGTACAGGACCAGCTCGGCCGGCCTGCCGGTCAGCGTGACCCGCGGCTCGTCACCGACGTCGGCGAGCACCTCGCCGTCCAGGGTCTGCAGGCGGACGCCGACCGGGCTGTGCCGCAGGAAGTACTTCCCCCGCGACGACATCATCGCCGCGAAGGCGCGCTGGCGGGCCTCGGGCAGATCGCGCGGAACCCAGCCGGGGGCGGCCCGGCGGACGTCCTCGCAGTGCACGAAGTGCTCGACCAGGTTCAGCCGCGCGTCGACGCCGGGCAACGCGAACCCGCTGGTCACCGGCGGCCCGTCGGCGACCAGCCCGAGCAGCTCGTCGAACGGCCTTGCGGCGTAGGCACGGCGCACGTGGTCACCCCAGCCGCGCAACGGCGGCAGCACGATGCCGGCGGCGGCGTCCGGCCGGCGCTCCCGGATCACCAGGTGCGCGGCCAGGTCCCGGACGGTCCACCCCTCGCACAGCGTGGGGG
>JBKPQU010000284.1:0-4924 GCA_046734255.1 Actinomycetota bacterium | reverse complement strand
CGCCCGCTCCTGGCAGATCTCGCTGACGCTGCCGGCGCTGGTCGAGGCCTTGTGCACGCCGTCCGATCAGCTCTGACTGTCTGACCGGACGGCGTCCGGACCGCCTCACCGCCGGACCGGGGCGGGAATGAAACGTTGGCTTGGCCCGTGTCACGAATTAGCGTCACCCTTACCTTCCTGGCGGCCTTCCTGACGGCCTTGCTGACGGCCTTGCTGACGGCCTTGCTGACGGCCTTGCTGACGGCCTTCCTGACGGCCGTGCCCGCCGAGCGGACGAAGTCGAGGTGACGTGCTCGCCAACTTCCTGATCGGGCTCCGCGAGGGCCTCGAGGCGTCCCTCGTCGTCGGGCTGCTGATCGCCTACCTGATCCGCACCGGGCGGCGCGACCGGCTGCCGGCGATCTGGGCCGGGGTGGGGGCGGCGATCGCGGCGAGCCTGGTGGTCGGGGCGCTGCTGACGTTCTCGTCCGCGACGCTCTCGCCACGGGTGGCGGACGGCTTCGGCGGGGTGATGTCGCTGATCGCCGTCGCCTTCGTGACCTGGATAATCTTCTGGATGCGGCGCACCGCCCGCTCGATCAGGTCCGAGTTCGACGAGCGGATGGAGAGGGCGGTGGCGATGGGCACCGGCGCGCTGGTGCTCACCGCCCTCGTCGCGGTCGGCCGGGAGGGGCTGGAGACCGCGCTGTTCGTCTGGTCGGCGGTGGAGACGGCCGGCGAGGGCCCGGCGCCGCTGTTCGGCGTCGTGCTCGGGCTCGCGCTCGCGGGATTGCTCGGGTACCTGCTCTACCGAGGCGCCGTCCGGATCGACCTCGAGCGCTTCTTCACCTGGACCGGGGTGGGCCTGATCATCGTCGCCGCCGGTGTCCTGTCCAACGGCGTACACGACCTCCAGGTCGCCGGCCTCCTGCCCGGGCTGGACAGCCTCGCCTTCGACGTCTCCGAGGTGATCGTGCCCGGCTCGCTCGTCCAGGTGCTCCTGGCCGGCGTCTTCCACTTCAGCCCCGCCACCACGTGGCTCGAGGCGGTGGTCTGGACGGCCTATCTCGTCCCGGTCCTGTGCCTGTTCCTCCGCCCTCAGCGCGAGCGCGTCCGCGTCCGGGTGCCGCTCCCCTCCGCCGTCTACCCGCCCTCCCCCTGAAGGACCCAGCCCTCAGATCGAGCTAAGCTACCGCTCAGTAGGTTGATAGGATCTGCTGGTACAGCCCCCGGCATCCGAGGAGGCGGCCGTGACCGGAACCGTTCGGGACGTCGTGTTCGTCGACGGCGTCCGCACCCCGTTCGGCAAGGCGGGAGAGCAGGGCCAGTTCGCCCAGACCCGCGCCGACGACCTGGTGGTCAAGTGCATCCGCGAGTTGCTGCGCCGCCATCCGCAGCTGCCGCCCGAGCGGATCGATGACGTGGCGATCGCCGCGACCACCCAGACCGGGGACCAGGGGCTGACGATCGGGCGGACGGCGGCGCTGCTGGCCGGGTTGCCGCGCAGCGTTCCCGGCTTCGCCGTCGACCGTATGTGTGCCGGCGCGATGACCGCCGTGACCGCGACGGCCTCGGGGATCGCTGTCGGCGCGTACGACGTCGTGATCGCCGGCGGCGTGGAGCACATGGGCCACCACCCGATGGGTCAAGGCGTCGACCCGAACCCGCGGTTCGTGGCCGAGAAGCTCGTCGATCCCTCCGCGCTGGTGATGGGCCAGACCGCGGAGAACGTGCACGACCGCTTCCCCAAGCTGACCAAGGAGCGGGCCGACGCCTACGCCCTGGCGAGCCAGATGAGGTACGCCGCCGCACTGCGCGAGGGCAGGATCACCCCTGACCTCGTGCCGGTGGCCACCCGCAGCCCGGACCTCGGCTGGGGCCTGGCGACCGCCGACGAGCAGCCCCGGCCGGAGACGTCGCTGCAGGCCCTGGCCACGCTGCGGACGCCGTTCCGTCCGCACGGGCGGGTGACCGCCGGCAACGCGGCGGGGCTGAACGACGGCGCGACGGCGTGCCTGCTCGCGGCCGCCGACGTCGCCGCCGACCTCGGGCTGCCGGCGCGGATGCGGCTGGTGGGCTTCGCCTTTGCGGGGGTCGAGCCCGAGGTGATGGGCGTCGGGCCGGTCCCGGCGACCGAACGGGCGCTGGCCCGGGCGGGCCTGGAGATCACCGACATCGGGCTGATCGAGATCAACGAGGCGTTCGCCGTCCAGGTGCTGGCCTTCCTCGACCACTTCGGGATCGCCGACGACGATCCACGGGTCAACCCGGACGGCGGGGCGATCGCGGTCGGCCACCCGCTGGCGTCCTCCGGGGTGCGGCTGATGACCCAGCTCGCCCGGCACTTCGCCGCGCACCCGGAGGTCCGGTACGGCCTGACCACGATGTGCGTCGGCATCGGCATGGGCGGCAGCGTGATCTGGGAGAACCCGCTGCACGCCGACGCCCGGCAAGCACAGGGGGCGGCGGCATGAGCGCGGCCACCCGTGCGCGCGCCGGCTCCGACGCCGACCGCACGACGCAGCTGATCGAGGAGGCCGCCGACGCCTTCACCGACGAGGTCGTCACCCGGGCGCTCATCCGGGACGTGCAGCTCCCCGGCGGCGCCGGCACGCTGGCGCTGATCACCCTGGACAACGGCTTCGACCACTCCAGGCCCACGACGTTCGGCCCGCGCGGCCTGCTCGACCTGGACGCCGCGCTGGACCGGCTGGCCGGGCGGGCGGTGGCCGGCGAGATCGTCGCCGTCGGCCTGACCGGCAAGCCGTTCGTCTTCGCGGTCGGCGCGGACCTCGGGATGATGAGCTCCGGCCTCGCGCGCGGGCCGGATCGCGAGGCGGCCCTGGCCGTGGGCCGGATGGGCCACCGCGCGTTCCGGCGGCTCGGCGAACTCGGTGTCCCGTCGTTCGCCTACGTCAACGGCGCCGCGCTCGGCGGCGGCCTGGAGATCGCGCTGCACTGCACGTACCGGACGATGTCGAGCGGTGCCACCGCGATCGGGCTCCCGGAGTGCTTCCTCGGCCTGCTCCCCGGCTGGGGCGGCTGCCACCTGCTGCCGAACCTCATCGGGCCGGCCGGCGCCCTGGAAGTGATCATCACCAACCCGCTGAACCAGAACCGCATGATCGACGCCCGGCGGGCGATGGCGTTGGGCATCGCGGACGCGCTGTTCGAGCCCGCGGACTTCCTCGAGGAGTCCCTGGCCTGGACCGGGCGGGTGCTGGCCGGGAAGACCGGCGTCGGTCGCGCGGAGATCGACCGCTCCGCGGAGGCCTGGGAGGCCGCGACCGGCCCGGTCACCGCGATGGTCGACCTGAAGCTGCACGGCGCGGCCCCGGCGCCGTACCGGGCGATCGAGCTGGTCCGGCTGGCCCGCACCGCGGACGCGACGACGGCGTTCGAGGCCGAGGACGAGGCCGCGGCCGACCTCGCGACCGGCGAGGAGCTGCGGGCAGGCCTGTACGCGTTCGATCTGGTGAACAAGCGGGCCAAGCGGCCGGCCGGGGCGCCGAGCCCCGCGCTGGCCCGCCCGGTCGGCATGGTCGGGATCGTCGGCGCCGGGCTGATGGCCGGCCAGCTCGCGCTGCTGTTCGCCCGGCGCCTGCAGGTCCCGGTCGTGATGACCGACCTCGACCAGGCCCGGGTGGACCGGGGCGTCGGATACGTCCACGGCGAGATCGACACGCTGCTGGCCCGCGGCCGGATCGGCGCCGATGCCGCCAACCGGCTCAAGGGGCTGGTCACCGGCACCACCGACCGGGCGGCGTTCGCGGGCGCGGACCTGGTGCTGGAAGCGGTGTTCGAGCAGATGGCGACCAAGCGGCAGGTGCTCGCCGAGATGGAGGAGGTCGTCGGCCCGGAGTGCGTCCTGATGACCAACACCTCCTCGCTGTCGGTCACCGCGATGGCCGCCGGGCTGGCGCACCCGGAACGGGTGGTCGGCTTCCACTTCTTCAACCCGGTCGCCGTGCTCCCGCTGGTCGAGGTCGTCCGGGGCGAGCAGACCGACGACCCGACGCTCGCCACCGCGTTCGCCGTCGGCAAGCAGCTGCGCAAGTCCTGCGTGCTCGTCCGGGACGCGCCGGCGTTCGTCGTCAACCGGCTGCTCACCCGGTTCCTCGGAGAGATCATCGCCGCGGTCGACGGCGGGACGCCGCCGCTGGTCGCCGACCGCGCGCTGGACCCGATCGGGCTGCCGATGAGCCCGTTCACGCTGCTGGCGCTGGTCGGCCCGGCCGTGGCACTGCACGTCGCGGAGACGATGCACGAGGCGTTCCCCGACCGGTTCGCCGTCTCGGAGAACCTGAGACGGCTCGTCGGGGCGGGCAGGACCTCCGTGTGGTCCTACGACGCGGGGGGCAAGCCCTACCTGCCCGACGACGTGGCCGCGCTGATCGAGCAGGGCGACGAGGTGCTCACCGAACGGCAGGTCGCCGACCGCGCGCTGGCGGCGCTCGCCCAGGAGATCCGGATCATGCTGGACGACGGGGTGGTGCTCGAGGCCCAGGACGTCGACCTGTGCCTGCTGCTCGGGGCCGGGTGGCCGTTCCACCTCGGCGGGATCACGCCGTACCTGGACCGGGAGGGGATCTCGGAACGCGTGACGGGCCGGCGGTTCGGCGGCGCCGGGTAGATCCTGGCTCTTCCGATTCGCCCGCCCGGGCGACCGGTCGATCATCGCCCGGTCCGGGCGGAACACTTCCGGTTAGCGTGAACAAGTGGGGTCGGGTCAGCGGTGCCTGGCGCTTCGGCGCCTCGCGCTCGAGGTCGCGGTTCTGGACGCCGTCGACGTCGAGCCCCGCGACGACGGCCTGGTGCTGCCCGGCCTGACGCCGGTGGAGGTCTCCTGGCCGCAGCTGCAGGCGGCGCTCGCGGACCTGGAGCCGGATGCGGCCGGGGCCCGCCACCGGATCAGCGGGTTCCTGCGGCTGCGCCGGGCCGTGGC
>JBKPQU010000283.1:0-2208 GCA_046734255.1 Actinomycetota bacterium | reverse complement strand
GCGCTGCAGACGCTGGAGGCGGTCGCGCAGCGGGACGCCTACGCCAACCTCGCCCTGCCGGCCGCCCTGCGCCGGGCGGGCCTGCACGGCCGGGACGCCGCCTTCGCCACCGAGCTGACCTACGGCACGCTCCGCGGGATGGGCACGTACGACGCGGTGCTCGCCGCCTGCGTCGACCGGCCGCTGGCCGAGGTGGACCCGCTGGTGCTGGCGGCGCTGCGGCTGGGAGCGCACCAGATCCTCAACACCCGGGTGCCGGTGCACGCGGCCGTCGCCGAGACCGTCGAGGTCGTGCGCGGCCCGGCCGGACCGGCAGCCGGCCGCTTCGTCAACGCCGTCCTGCGCCAGGTGGCCGGGCGGGACCTCCGCGAGTGGCTGGAGAAGGTGGCCCCCGACGAGGACGAGGACCCCGACGGCCACCTCGCGGTCGTCCACTCCCACCCCGAGTGGATCGTCCGGGCGTTCCGCGACGCGCTGGTCGCCGCCGGCCGGGACCGGGCCGAGCTGCCCGCCCTGCTGGAGGCGGACAACGCCCGCTCGGACGTGACGCTCGTCGCCCTGCCCGGGCTGGCCGCGCCCGCCGACCTGGTCGAGACCGGCGGACGCCCCGGAAGCCTCTCGCCGCTCGCCGTGCACGTCTCCGGCTCGATCGACGAGGTCGACGCGGTGCGGGAGGGTCGGGCGCGGGTGCAGGACGAGGGCAGCCAGCTGGTCACGCTCGCGCTGGCCGGCGCCGACGTGGACGGTGACCGGGGACGCTGGCTCGACCTGTGCGCCGGTCCCGGCGGAAAGGCCGCCGTGCTCGCCGCGACCCTGGCCGTCCGCCGGGCCGGGGGGACGGTGCCCCCTGACGCGCGGCTCGTGGCGATCGAGCCGATGCAGAGCCGTGCCAGGCTCGTCAGCGACGCGGTGGCCGGCGTGCCCGGCACCGCCGAGGTGCGGCAGGCCGACGGGCGCACGGTCGGGGAGGAGGAGCCGGGCGCCTACGACCGCGTGCTGGTGGACGTGCCCTGCACCGGGCTGGGTTCCCTGCGACGGCGTCCGGAGGCCCGGTGGCGGCGCACGCCGCAGGACCTGGCGGCGCTGGCCCCGCTGCAGCGGGAGCTGCTGTCCTCCGCGCTGGACGCCGTCCGGCCCGGCGGGGTGGTCGGCTACGTCACCTGCTCACCCCACCCGGCGGAGAACCGGCTGGTGGTGGACGACGTCCTGCGCCGGCGGGAGGACGTGCGGCGCCTGGACGCCGCGGCGGCGGTCGAGGCGGTCGCGCAGAACGGGCTCGACCTCGGTCCCGGTCCCGACGCCCAGCTGTGGCCGCACCTGCACGGCACCGACGCCATGTACCTGGCCCTGCTGCGCCGCGGCACATCCGAGGCTCCCGGGTAGGCTCGCCGGTCGTGGGGATCCAGATCGCGCCGAGCCTGCTGTCCGCCGACTTCGTCCGGCTGGCCGACGAGCTGGCCCGGATCGCCGACGCGGACTGGGCGCACGTCGACGTGATGGACGGCCACTTCGTGCCGAACCTCACGCTCGGCCTGCCGGTGGTCGAGGCGATGGCCAAGGTGTCCCCGGTGCCGCTGGACTGCCACCTGATGATCGAGAACCCGGACCGCTGGGCTCCCGGGTACGCCGAGGCCGGCGCGCGCAGCGTGACGTTCCACGCCGAGGCCGCCGGGGCGCCGGTGCGGCTGGCCCGGGAGCTGCGGGCGATGGGGGTCCGGGCCGGGCTCGCGCTGAAGCCGGCCACCCCGGTGGAGCCCTACCTGGACCTGCTGCCCGAGTTCGACATGATCCTCGTGATGACCGTGGAGCCCGGCTTCGGCGGCCAGGCGTTCCTCGAGATCTGCCTGCCGAAGGTGCGCCGCGCCCGCGAGGCGATCGCCCGCGCCGGCCGGGACATCTGGCTCCAGGTCGACGGAGGCGTCTCGGAGCAGACGATCGAGCGCTGCGCGGACGCCGGCGCGGACGTCTTCGTCGCCGGCTCGGCGGTCTACGGCGCGCACGACGCGGCGGCCCAGATCGCCCGGCTGCGCGAGCTCGCCGGTCACGCCGGTCACACCCGCCACTGACCGGCCACGACCTCGGCATCGCACTTCGCAGATCCGGGTGCGATACTGGCCCGCGACACGACAGTGCGTGCTCCGGGGTCGGTGAAATTCCGAACCGGCGGTGACAGTCCGCGACCCGACCGCAGCCAGCGGCCGGTGGACC
>JBKPQU010000282.1:0-7349 GCA_046734255.1 Actinomycetota bacterium | reverse complement strand
GGTCGAGACCGAGGACGGGCAACAGGTGCTGCTCGGGGACGACCGGACCCGGCCCCAGCGCTACGCCGACGCGCTGACCGCGATCGCCCGCCACGCCCTGTCCGGTGCCCCGGAGTCGGGCGGTGAACCGGCGCACGTGCTGGTCGTGGCCACCCCCGACCAGATCGCCGCGGCGAAAGGTGAGCCGACTGAGGCGGCGGGGTGGGCGGAGTGCGTGCAGACCGGGCCGATCAGCCCCGGCACCCTCGGGCGGCTTAGTTGCGACGCGATCCTGTCCCGGGTGCTGCTCGCCCCCGACGGCGGGGTGCTCAACCTCGGCCGTAGTGTGCGGGTCGCCTCCGGCGCGCAACGCCGGGCGCTGGCCGCCAGGGACCGCGGCTGCGTGATCCCCGGATGCACCGCCACCCCCGGCATGTGCGAAGCCCACCACGTGGTCTGGTACCGGCACGGCGGACCCACCGACATCACCAACCTGGCCCTGTTGTGCGGGCACCACCACACCGCCGTGCACTCCGGACTATGGGAAATCACCATGCGGGACGGGGTGCCCTGGCTGCGGCCACCCACCTGGATCGACCGACACCGACAACCCCTGCGCAACCTCGCCCACCACGCAGCCGACCAAGCACGACGACTCGGCCACCAACTCCGGCTGTACTGGGAAGACCCGCAGCACCGCAACCCCGACCAAGACGACGGCGGACCACCAGGCGACGACCCGAACGGCACCGACGACGCCGCTTGACCCCGCCCATAGACTGCCGCGATGGACTGGAAGCTCGAGCTTGTGGCCATCCCGGTGAGCGACGTCGACCGGGCCAAGGCCTTCTACGTCGACCAAGTGGGCTTCAACGCCGACCACGACTACCAGGTGAACGAGGCGCTGCGCTTCGTCCAGCTCACGCCGCCGGGATCGGCGTGCTCGGTCGTCATGGGCACGGGCGTCACGCCGATGGCACCCGGGTCGCAGAAGGGTGTGCAGGTCGTGGTCGAGGACGTCGAGGCCGCCCGCCAGGAGCTGGTCAGCCGCGGCGTGGACGCGAGCGACGTCGACGTCCAGCCTTGGGGCTCGTTCGTCACCTTCAGCGACCCGGACGGCAACACCTGGGCCCTGCAGCAGCTACCGCCCCGGCGCTAGACCCGACGCCGTTCGCCGATGCCTTGCGCGGCAACGGATCCGGCGGGCTGATCTTATCCGCCGGACGGTACCTGCCGCCCGGCGAACAGGCGGACCGGCCAGGACCGCGGGACCTCGGCCGCCTCCGCCAGGCCGGCGTCCTCGAGAACGTCGATGAGCTCCTCCGCCCGCCACGGATGGCCCCCGGCGCGGACGATCCGCAGATCGGTCAGCAGCTGGGAGAGACGGTCGTCGGGTCCGGCGAAGGTGCCCGGCAGCACCCAGCCGCCCGGGCGCAGCGACCGCGCGGCCGCCGCGATCACCTCCGGCACGATCGCCTTCGGCAGGAACGGCATCGGGACCCAGATCGCGTCGTAGCCATCGGGCTCGTCCAGCGTGACGGCGTCCTGCAGGCGCAGCTCGATCGCTCCGTCGAGGCCCTCGGCGGCCACGTTGCCCCGGGCG
This sequence comes from Actinomycetota bacterium, assembly GCA_046734255.1. GTDB lineage: Bacteria > Actinomycetota > Actinomycetes > Actinomycetales > Kineosporiaceae > JBKPQU01. Next base: position 5,767 of record JBKPQU010000282.1, on the reverse strand, counting down.
AGGTCCAGCGCCGGGGGGAAGATGTCGATGCCGACCACCTGCAGCCCCGGGTGAGACCGCGCCATCGCGATCGCCAGCCAGCCCGTTCCCGTGCCGATGTCGAGGAACCGGGCCCCCGGGACCGCCAGGCGCTCGCCCAGGCCGTCCAGCCGCTCCTCGGCCGCCCGGATCGCGTCGCTGACCGCCATCGACATCCGCCCGATGCTCTGCAGCAACGGCACGTCCACCTGGTCCCAGCCGCCGCTGCGACCCGGGTTGTCGATCAGCTCCGCCCCCTGGCGGAGGAACGCCCGGGCCAGTCCCACCACCGCGCCCGCGCTCGAACCCTCGACCTCGCCGTCCCCACCGAGCACCTCGGTCGCGACGGCGGCCAGCAACTCCCGGACCCGCGGATCGGCCGGCAGGCCCTCGGTCTCGATCCGCACGTGTGCCGCCAGAGCGGCCAGCGCGTCCACCGCCGCCCCCAGCCGGACGGCGTTGCCCATCAGCTCCTGCGGCCCCATCGCTGCCTCCCCGGCCCTTGCGTGGGGGCAACCCTAGCCGGGGGACAGGGCGAGCCGTTCCTTGATCACAGAGGCCAGGCAGTCCGCGACCTCGGCGGCGAGGTCGGCCTCGGCCGCTTCGACCATCACCCGGACCAGCGGTTCGGTGCCGGACGGGCGGACCAGCACCCGGCCGAGCGGGCCGAGACGCGCCTCCTCGACCGCCAGGGCGGCCGCGACCCACGAGTCCGAGGTCACCCGGGCCTTGTCCACGTCGTGGACGTTCACCAGCACCTGGGGGAGGCGGTGCATGACCGTCGCCAGATCCGCCAGCGGCCGGCCCGTACGGGCCACCTCCGTGAGCAGGTGCAGCCCGGTCAGCGTGCCGTCGCCGGTGGTGGAGTGGTCCAGCATGACCAGGTGCCCGGACTGCTCCCCGCCCAGGCTGTACCCGCCGCGGCGCATCTCCTCCAGCACGTACCGGTCGCCGACCGAGGTCTGCACCGTGCGGATGTTCTCCCGCTCCATCGCCAGCCGCAGGCCCAGGTTGCTCATCACGGTGGTGACGATCGTGTCCCGCCGCAGCTCCCCGCGGTCGCGGAGCGCCAGCGCGAGGATCGCCAGGATCTGGTCCCCGTCGACCTCCCGGCCCAGGTGGTCGACCGCCAGGCACCGGTCGGCATCGCCGTCGTGCGCGATCCCCGCATCGGCGCCGTGGTGCAGCACCGCCTCGCGCAGGCGGCCCAGATGCGACGAGCCGTACCCGTTGTTGATGTTGAAGCCGTCCGGGGCGCCGCCGATCACCACGACCTGCGCCCCCGCGGCGCGCAGCGCGCGCGGCGAGACCACACTGGCCGCGCCGTGCGCGGCGTCCACCACCACCCGCAGTCCGTCCAGCCGATGCGGCAGCGTGGCGAGCAGGCTGCGGACGTAGCGGCCCGAGGCGTCCGGGAATGCCCGCACGCGACCCACCCCACCGCCGGTCGGCCGCGGCCAGGATTGGCCCATCCGCCGCTCGATCTCGTCCTCGACGTCGTCCGCGAGCTTGTCCCCGCCCTTGCCGAAGAACTTGATCCCGTTGTCCGGCATCGGGTTGTGCGACGCCGACAGCACCACACCGAGGTCGGCGCCGGTGTCGGCGACCAGGGCGGCCACGCCCGGCGTCGGCAGCACGCCGACGTCGTCGATGTCGACACCGGCGCTCGCCAGGCCGGCGATCACAGCGGCGGCGAGGAATTCACCGGACGCGCGAGGGTCGCGGCCGATGACGGCCCGGGGCCGGCGCCCGGAGAACGTGCCGACGTCGCAGAGGGTGTTCGCGGCGGCGACCGCGAGCTGCAGCGCCAGCTCGGCGGTGATGTCGCGGTTGGCCAGGCCGCGGACGCCGTCGGTACCGAAGAGCCGTCCCACCAGATCCTCCAGTCAGTACGTGCGCATGAAAGGCGGCGGACACGCGATGGCCCCCAACACGCAGGGTGTGGGGGCCATCGCGCCGGGCACCTACCTAGCCGCCACCTGGTTTGAGCGGGCCGAAGCCGCTCCGGTGCCCACGGCATTGACCGCCTGGACCGTGAACCGGTAGTTCCCGGCCTTCAGCGTCATCTGCAGCGCCCGCGCGCTGGCGGGCTGCACGGCCGACACGGTGGTCTGAAGCACCGTGCCCGTGGAGGACATCCGCAGCGCGGTCACCTTGTAGCCGGTGACCGCCGAGCCGCCGTTGGACGTTGCGGGAGACCACCGGGCCGTCGCCGTGACGGCGCCCCCGGCCGTACCCGACGAGGCGGTCCCGATCGCCGGGGCCGACGGCACGGTGGCCGGGATCACCGCGACGGAGCGGGCCGACTCCGGTCCGGACCCCACCGCGTTGGACGCCGCGACCGTGAAGGTGTACGTGGCGCCGTTGCTCAGCCCGGTCACGGTGGCGCTGGTCGCCGTGGCCGCCGCGGTCACGGTCTTGACCACGGTCGCGGTCGTGCCCGCGTAGGCCCGGACGGTGTACCCCGTGATCGGAGAGCCACCGTCGACAGCCGGCGCCGTCCACCGCACCGTTGCGGAGGCGTTCCCCCTCGTCGGGACCCCGATTCCAGGCGCCCCGGGGACTGCCGCAGGGATGACGGTTTCGCTGCGGGCGGACGCCGGTCCGGTGCCCTTGGCGTTGACCGCGGCCACGTCGAAGGTGTAGGCGGTCCCGTTGATGAGCCCGGTCGCGGCCACGCTGGTGGCCGTGGCCGGCGCAGTGAGCGTCTGCACCACGGTGGTCCCGGTGCCGTCGTACACCTTCACGGTGTACCCGGTGATCGGCGTTCCGCCGTCGGAGGCCGGCGCCGTCCAGGCGACGGATGCGCTCCCGTCGCCTCGCGAGACGCCCCCGACCACCGGTGCCCCCGGGAGCGTCATGGGAGTGACGGCCCCGCTGCGGGCGGACGCGGGCCCGGTGCCCTTGGCGTTGACCGCGGCCACGTCGAACGTGTACGCGGTGCCGTTGGCCAGACCGCTGGCGGTCAGGCTGGTCGCCGTGGCCGGCGCGGTGAGCGTCTGCACCACGGTCGTCCCGGTACCGGCGTACACCTTGACGGTGTACCCGGTGATCGGCGTTCCGCCGTCGGAGGCCGGCGCCGTCCAGGTGACCGACGCGGTCGCGTCGCCCCCAGCGACGGAGCCGATCGTCGGTGCGCCGGGGAGCGTCATCGGGGTGATGACGGCGGTGCGGGCCGACGCCACGCCGGTGGCGAACGCGTTGACCGCAGCGACGTCGAACGTATACCCGGTGCCGTTGGTCAGACCCGTGACGGTCAGGCTGGTCGCCGTGGCCGGCACGCTGAGGGTCTGCAGCGCGGTGGTCCCGGTTCCGGCGTAGACGTTCACGACGTACCCGGTGATCGGGGTGCCGCCGTCGCCGGAGCTCGTCCACGACACCACGACCGAGCTGTCGGCCGCCGTGGCGGTGACGACCGGTGCCGGGGGCGGGTTGACGCCGACGTAGCCACCGATCGGGGTCGGCGGGACGGCCACCACGGTGTCCGCGGTGGGCGCACTGATCCAGTCGGACAGGCCGCCGTCGTAGGAGCTCAGCGTGATGCCGTTGAGCGTGCTCCCCGTCGGGACGGTCAGCGGGACCGCCGTGCCCGCAGGGCCGGAGACGTGCACGCCTGCGGTGTCGACGTACGCGGTGACCCCGTTCTGGGCCGCCTTCCAGGCGGACGTCCGGGTCAGCTGCTGCGCCTGGCCCTTGAAGTCGGTGTGCACGATCGGCGACTTGGTCGTGTCGAACGTCGCCTTGTACTGGTCGAGCACGCCGGTCACGACCGGGTAGAGGATGCCGTCCTCGGTCAGGTTGGACTGGTGGGCGTAGAACGGCCTCGGGTCACCGGTGACCACGTCGGTGTAGGCCGCTCGGATCTCCAGCGGCTTGATGTAGCCGTCGAAGCTCGCCTTGGCCTCGGCGGGCGTGGCCACCGGAAGCGGCGTGATGCACGTGCTGGTCGCCGGGTTGGCGGTGCAGATCCCGCTGCCGCCGTTGGCCTGGCTGGTGTAGATCCAGTTGTACTCGCTGACCTCGTCGGTGTAGGTCGCCGCGTTGTAGAAGATGTTCATCGGGTGCCGCGGCATGGTGCGGGCGCTCCCGACCGTACGAGAGGTGGTCTCCCGCGAGGCGTCCGAAGCCGTCACCTCGACGCCCGAGGCGGTCAGCGCCGGTGCGAGGAACGGGTTGTCCACGGGCTGCTGCGGCAGCGTGGCCAGGCCCGAGTGCTCACCCGTGACCAGCACCGAGGGGTCGAAGTGGGTCAGGCCGTGGGCGGCCGCCCACGCCTGGTTCTTCTGGATCTCGTCCTGGATCTTGCTCTGGTTCAGGTACACGGTGTCGCCGACCAGCGTCGCGTTGGACGGGTCCAGCGCCGGGTTGTTCGACGCCTGGTCCGCGGCCGTGGCGCAGCGCCACGTCTGGCCGATCACGGTCGGAGCGATCTGGATGCACCCGAGGAACGCGTGGCTGTAGGTGTGGTTGATCCACGTGAACTGGCTCTCGGTGCCCGGCGCGGTGAACGCCGTGGTCAGCGGGTCCGACCCGTTGTCCGCAACGGCGGCGTCGCTGCCGTCCGCGTTGAACGCCAGGTCGAAGGCCCAGCCGTTGGCCGTCTGCCAGTTCACCAGCTTGGTGACGTCGGCCGGGGTCATCCGGATGTCGGTCGTCGAGACCGAGGGGTCGACGCAGTCGTCCCCGGGGGTGCAGTGGCCGGTCGAGCTCCACCGGCTGTTCGGCATGAAGACGTCGTCGACCTGCACGGCGAAGTAGTTGCGGTGGTAGCCCAGGTGGAGCCCGCGGGTCATCCAGTCGACGACCCCGTGGCCGATCTCGCCGAACCACCGGTGGTACTGGTTGTACGCCGCGGTGATCACAAGCTCCTCGCGGTAGTCGTGGGCGTAGACGCCCACGATCGAGCCCGTGCTGCCGCCGGCGGTGACTGACACCAGCGGGGTGTAGGTCTGCCCGGCCGGCAGGCCGCTGGCCCCGGCGGCGAGGTAGCCGTAGGTCTCGATCACCGCCGGGTCCACGTCCTCGACCGCCAGCGAACCCTTGAGGTAGGAGAACGGCCCGGCGAGGCCCGCCGCGCTCACCGTGGCCGTCGCGCCGTCCAGCGAGCCTGCGTACGTCGGGGCGCTCATGCCGAGGGTGGCGCCGGGGTAGACGTAGGCGTCCACCTGCCGCACGCCGTAGGAGCGCTCGTAGGTGGCCAGCGCGGTCTGCTCGGCTGCGCTGAGCCCGCTGCTACCGGTGCCGGTCTGGTTGGGCAGCACGACCGCCTGGAAGCGCCCCTCGCGCTTGGCGGCGTCCTCCAGGTAGGCCGACGTGATCTGCGGCCGGGCGGAGCTGTTGAGGTCCACCGTCGTGTAGGGGATCCCCTCACGGTCCATCTGGGTCGCGATCGCCGCAGTGGTCGGCCCACCGTCGGTGAGCAGCAGGACCCGCAGGTCGACCCGGTTCCCCGTGTCTGCGTGCGCCGTGGCGGCAGGCAGTGTCACCCCGGCCAACAGGGCGGCCAGGCCCAGGGCGACGCCTCGCCGCCGGCCGATGCCCGGCAGGCGGGAATGCATGAGCGAGCGCATGAGTGATTCCCCTCGATGTAGTGGCGGGCAGCGAATAGGTAAACCGAAACGCGCGCGGCAGGTCATCAATTCACCGATCCGACCGCCCGGTCGGCCCAGTTAATGCGCCTGGCTATTTACCCGAACAGAAGCACCTGATCACCTAGGGTTGAGCCAGCCTTACCGGCCGTGATATCACC
>JBKPQU010000281.1:0-7614 GCA_046734255.1 Actinomycetota bacterium | reverse complement strand
TACCCGACGAGGACGGCGGTCCGCCCGCCGGGCGCCACGCCGCCGATCAGGCCGGGCTCCACCGCACCCTCAGGTGGCGGGATGTGTTCCGTCGCAGGGGTTTCCGGCTGGCCCTCGCCGCCGCCGGAGGGCGCCGAAGGCGGCTGCCCGGCGGCCGGGTCGTCGACGTCCACGGCGATGATCGGCGTCCCGACGGCCACGGTCTCGCCCTCGTCGACCAGCAGCTGGGTCACCACCCCGGCCCACGGGCTGGGCAGTTCCACCAGCGACTTCGCGGTCTCGACCTCGACGATCGTCTGGTTCACCCGGACGGTGTCGCCGGGCTTGACCTTCCACGAGACGATCTCCGCCTCGGTCAGGCCCTCACCGGCGTCGGGCAGGGCGAAGTGCTTCAGCTGTGCCATCAGGCGTCCTTCCAGCGCGCCGCGGGTAGACAGATCATCACGCAGACCCGGGCCGGGATCGGTGCGCCACCCTAGTGGGCGAGGCAGCGGTCGACGGCATCGAGCACGCGGTCCAGGTCCGGCAGGTAGTCCTCCTCGAACCGGCTCGCGGGGTACGGCGTGTGGAAGCCGCCGACCCGCAGCACGGGCGCCTCGAGGTGGTAGAAACACCGCTCGCTGATCCGGGCCGCGATCTCGGCGCCCAGCCCGAGGAACACCTGGGCCTCGTGGACGACGACCAGGCGGCCGGTGCGCCGGACGGAGGCCTCCAGCGTGTCGAGGTCCAGTGGGGAGAGCGTGCGCAGGTCGACGACCTCGATGCTCAGCCCCTCGGCCTCGGCGGCGGTGGCCGCCTCCAGCGCGGTGCGCACCATCGGGCCGTAGGCGGCCACGGTGATCTGGTCACCGGGACGCACGACCCGGGCGGCGTGCAACGGCGGCGGGGGCGCGGCGACGTCCAGCACACCCTTCTCCCAGTAGCGCCGCTTGGGTTCGAAGAACATCACCGGGTCGTCGCTCGCGATCGCCTGCTGGATCATCCCGTAGGCGTCCGCGGGCGAGGCGCAGGAGACCACCCGGAGCCCGGCGGTGTGCGCGAAGTAGGCCTCGGGGGACTCGCTGTGGTGCTCGACCGCCCCGATCCCGCCGCCGAACGGCACTCGGATCACCACGGGCAGCCGGACGTTGCCGGCGGAGCGGTATGCCATCTTCGCCAGCTGGGAGACGATCTGGTCGTAGGCGGGGTAGATGAAGCCGTCGAACTGGATCTCGCACACCGGGCGGTAGCCGCGCAGCGCCAGGCCGATCGCGGTGCCGACGATCCCGGACTCGGCCAGCGGGGTGTCGATCACCCGGTCCTCGCCGAAGTCCTTGCGCAGCCCGTCGGTGATCCGGAAAACGCCGCCGAGCGTGCCGACGTCCTCACCCATGATCAGGACCTTGGGGTCGTTCTCCATCGCGCGGCGCAGGCCCATGTTGATCGCCTTGGCCAGCGTGATGGTCTGCGGCTCGGTGCGATCGCCCTCGGGTGGGATGACGCTCTCGGTCATGGCCGGCCTTCTTCCGGGCCCGTGGTGACGAACGAGGCGTGGTAGTCGGCGAACCACGCGCGTTCCTCGGCGACCAGCGGATGGTCGTCGACGTAGACATGATCGAACATCGTCCGCGGATCCGGGTCCGGCATCGCCAGGCACTCGCGGCGGACCCGGGCGGCCAGCTCGTCCGCCTCCGCCTCGACCGCGGAGAAGTAGTCCTCGGCCGCCATCCCGGTGCGGGCCAGGTAGGCCTTCAGCCGGGCGATCGGGTCCTTGAGCTTCCACTCCTCGACCTCGGCGGCGATCCGGTAGCGGGTCGGGTCGTCGGAGGTGGTGTGGGCACCCATCCGGTAGGTGAACGCCTCGATCAGCATCGGGCCCTCGCCGCTGCGCGCCCGCTCCAACGCCGCGCGGGTGACCGCGTACATCGCCAGGACGTCGTTGCCGTCCACCCGGACGCCGGGGAAGCCGAAGCCGCGTGCCCGCTGGAACAGCGGGATCCGGGTCTGCCGCTCGTTCGGCTCGGAGATCGCCCACTGGTTGTTCTGGCAGAGGAACACCACCGGGGCGTTGAACACGCTCGCGTAGACGAAGGCCTCGTTGACGTCGCCCTGGGCGGTCGCGCCGTCCCCGAAGTAGGCGATCACCGCGGCGTCCCGGCCGGGGTCGCCCGTGCCCACCGCGCCGTCGCGCTGGATGCCCATCGCGTACCCGGTGGCGTGCAGGGTCTGCGCGCCGATCACGATCGTGTACAGGTGGAAGTGGTGGGCGTCGGGGTCCCACCCGCCGAGGTTCACCCCGCGGTACAGGCCGAGCAGGGTGACGGGGTCGACGCCGCGGCACCAGGCGACGCCGTGCTCCCGGTAGGTCGGGAAGACGTAGTCCTGGGGCGCCAGCGCCCGGGCGGAGCCGACCTGGGCTGCCTCCTGGCCGAGCAGGCTGGCCCAGATGCCGAGCTGGCCCTGCCGCTGCAGGGCCGTGGCCTCGGTGTCGATGCGCCGGATCAGCACCAGGTCCCGGTACCAGGCCCGCAGCTGATCGGGGTCAACGTCGACTGAGTAGTCCGGATGGGCGACCCGCTCGCCTTCGGGGGTCAGCAGCTGGACGAGGTCGGTGCGCTCGGCGACGGGTGGGCCGAGCGCTGCCAGGTCGTGGGCTGCGGCCGGACGAGCCGCGATGTCTGTCACGGGCACTCCCTCGGTCGGGCCGGACGGCGGGGTTGCCGCCATCGGCGCAGGCGCCTGCGCCCCGCCACCGGGTCACGGTTCCGCGGGACGCGAAATGGCGCGGGTGGTCACGCCTAAGCCCACGGTACCGACGTCCGCACCGGCCCGACAGCTGACCTTGGTAGGACCTTGACAGGCGAACGGGTGACGGGCCGGGACCAGCCGCCGAGAGCCGGGGAATGCCTGGTCAGCCGCCCTGTCCACGCTCCGGGGAGCCGCCGTCCCGCGGGCCTCCGGGGCCCTGGTGCCCGCCCTGGTGATGATCCTGCCCGTGGTTCCGGTGATCGCCCCGGAGGCGGTGGCCGCCCGGGTCGTGGTGATCCCACCGACGGTCGTGCCGGCTGCCGTGATCGCCGTCGTGGCCGCGGCCGGAGGGCGGCTTCGGGCACCCGCCGTGCCCGCCGCCGCCACCACCTCCCGGCGGGACCGGCGGCGGGGCCGGGGGCTTCGGAGCAGGGGGCCTGGGAGCAGGGGGCCTGTGCGGCGGCGGGGTCACGCGGTGGTGCGGGAGGCAGTGCCCCTTGTGGTGCCGCTTGTGGTGCTTCTTGTGCCTGTGCTTCCGGCATGGCTTCTGGCCGTGCTTCGTCTCGCCGCGCGACCGGCCGCGGGTGACGTGCCGCTCGCCACTCCGGTCGCCGAGCGCCTCAGCGGCCGTGCCCTGGCGGCCCGCTTCCTGCGGCGGGGTGGGGACCGGGGACGGCGGCGGTGGGGTGGGCGTGGGTGACGGGGGCGGAGGCAGCGCGACGTCCACCGTGCCCGGCGGCCGGACCGAGGGCGGCGAGGCTCCGAACCGGGCCCGCGGGGTCTGGCTGTGGATCACCAGCCCCCCGCCCAGCGCCAGCGCCAGGATCGTGCCGCCGCACACGACGGTGGCCAAGGTGGTGGGCACCACGAGACCGTGCCTGCGCCGCTGGGAGTCGGAGGTCGGTTTCACGCGCATCCCGGCATTGTGGCGCAAAGTAAGTGATCGCGTACGCTCCGTTCATGATTCCGTCCAGAATCTCTCAGGGCGGCGGATGCCCGACTCGTCCGTTCAGCGAGCGGCGGCCATGAACTGCGCGCAGACGCCGAGCAGCAGGTCGTTGGCCTCGGGCTCGGCCACCGTGCAGCGGGCACCCTCGCCGGCGAACGGGCGTACGGTCAGCCCTGCCGCGGCGCAGGCCTCGGCGAAGTCCATGGTCGCCGCGCCCAGCTGCATCCAGACGAAGTTCGCCTGGGTCTCCGGCACGTCCCAGCCCTGCGCGCGCAGCGCGGCGACCACCCGTTCCCGCTCGGCGACCAGCCGATCCACCCGTTCCAGCAGCGCCGGCTCGGCCGCCAGCGATGCAACCGCGGCCTCCTGGGCGATCACCGAGACGCCGAACGGCAGCGCGGTCTTGCGCAGGGCCATCGCCACCGGCGGGTGCGCGACGGCGTAGCCCACCCGCAGGCCCGCCAGCCCGTAGGCCTTCGAGAACGTCCGCAGCACGGCGACGTTCGGCCGGTCGCGGTAGATGGCGATCCCGTCCGGCGCCTGCGGATCGCGGATGAACTCCAGGTAGGCCTCGTCGAGCACCACCAGGACGTCGGTGGGCACCCGGTCGAGGAAGCCGGCCAGCTCGTCGGCGTGCACGGCGGGACCGGTCGGGTTGTTCGGGCTGCAGATGAGCACCAGCCGGGTCCGGGGGGTGACCGCGTCGGCCATCGCCTCCAGGTCGTGCCGGGCACCCGGTCCCAGCGGCACGCGGATGCTGCGGGCACCGGCCAGCTGCACGGTGATCGGGTAGGCCTCGAACGAGCGCCAGGCGTAGACGACCTCGTCGCCCTCGCCGGCCGCCGCCTGGAGGATCTGGCTCAGCACGCCCACGCTGCCCGTGCCCGGTACGACGTGCTCCTCCGGCACGTCCAGCCGCTCGGCGACCGCCGCGACGAGGGCCCTGGAGTGCAGGTCCGGGTAGCGGTTCATCCGGGTCGCGGCCGCGGCCACGACGTCCAGGACGCCGGGCAACGGCGGGAACGGGTTCTCGTTCGAGGAGATCTTGTAGGTGACGAGGCCCGGGACCTGCGCCGCGGGAGGTCCCGGCACGTAGCCCGGCAGGCCGTCCAGCGCCTCCCGCAGCCGCGGCGAGGCGGTCGGCGCACCGGTTGTGGCGTCGGGGGTCACGGGTTGCACTCTAGGCGCCGGGCGGAGTGGTCACGCCGGGGCGCCGATCCGCTGCACCGCCAGCGCGGCCACCACCAGGTCCTCCCACGCCTCGCCGACGCTCTTGAACAGCCGCGGGGCCCCCGGTGCCACCCGGACCCGCCCGGAGATCAGGCCGGCGAGGTCCCCGGCCGGGAGGGTGTTCTCGAGGCCCTCGGCGCGCGGGATCACCAGGTCGCCGGCCTCCCGTGGCGCGGCGTCCGGGCTCTCCACCACGACGGTGGCGCGGCCGACCAGCGCCGAGTCCACCTCACGGGCGTCGGGCTCGTGGCTCCCGACCGCGATGACGACCGCCTCTGCCGCCAGAAGACCGGAGTCGAACAGCGGCTCGCGCGCGGTGGTCGCGCAGACCACGACGTCGGCGGTGGCGAGCCGCCGTCCAACCGCCTCGGAACCGGCAACGACGGCCTCGGCCGGGAACCCGGCCGCCAAGCAGGCCTCGACCGCCGCCCGCGTGCGGCCGGTGTCCCGGCCGACCATCGTCACCGAGGCCAGCGGCCGGACGGCGGCGACGGCCTCGACGTGCTCCACCCCCTGGGGCCCGGTGCCGAACACCACCAAGCGGACCGCGCGATCGGATGGGCCGCGGGGCGGGGCGAGGTGGCGCAGCGCGAGCGCGGAGACCGCCGGGGTGCGCAGCGACGTGAGCGCCACGGCGTCGATCAGCGCGACCGGGGTGAGCGTGGCTCCGTCGAACAGGACGTACACGCCCTGGATCCGGGGCAGCCCGCGCTCCGCGTTGCGCGGCGCCACGGTGACGAGCTTGACCCCGACGCTGGGGCCCATCTCGGCCGGCATCGAGAGCACCTGGCCGGCGCTGATGGGGACCACCGAGCGCGGCGGTGTGTTGCCCGGCGCGGACCCGTCGCGCAGCGCTGCCTCCAGCGCGTCGATCGCGTCGGCCATGGGCACCGCGCCGCGCAGCGCGGCGGCGTCCAGGAAGGGCAGGCCCCGCGCCGGACCGGTCGTCACAGCTGGAACCCCTCGGGGAACGGGTCGTCGGGGTCGAGGTGGTACTGCGCGGTGCCGGTCACCCACGCCCGGCCGGTGATCTCCGGAACGACGGCCGGCCTGGTCTCGCCGTCCGGGCCGACCGTGGTCTCCCCCACGATCCGGGCGACGAAACGGGTTCCGATGAATGACTCGTTGACGAACTCTTCACCCGGGCCGATCTCCCCCCGGGCGTGCAGCTGGGCCAGCCGCGCGCTCGTGCCGGTGCCGCAGGGGGAGCGGTCGAACCAGCCGGGGTGGATCACCATCGCGTGCCGCGATCTCCGGGCGTCCGATCCCGGCGCGACGAGCTGCACGTGGTGGCAACCCTGGATCTCCGGGTTGTCGGGGTGCACGGGCAGGCGCTGCTTGTTGATCGCGGACATCACCGCGAGCCCTGCGTCGAGGATGCGCGGCGCCTCCGCCCGCTCGAACGGGATCCCCAGGTCCGCGAGCGGCAGGATCGCGTAGAAGTTGCCGCCGAACGCCATGTCGTAACGCACGGCGGGAGCGCCGGCGAACTGCCCGCGCGCCTCGACGTCCACGGCGGCGTCCAGCTCGAGGCCGAAGGCCGGGACGTTGCGGATCGTCACCGACCGGGCCGCGCCGCCCTCGACCCTGACGGTTGCGACCACCAGCCCGGCCGGGGTGTCCAGCCGGATCGTCGTGACCGGCTCGACCACCTCGACCATGCCGGTCTCGACGAGCACCGTGGCCACGCCCATCGTCCCGTGGCCGCACATCGGGAGGCAGCCGGTGACCTCGATGTACAGGACGCCGACGTCGGCGTCCGGCCGGGTCGGCGGCTGCAGGATCGCCCCGCTCATCGCCGAGTGCCCGCGCGGCTCGTTCATCAGCATCCGGCGCAGCCCGTCGGAGTTCTCGAGGAACCACTGCCGGCGCTCGAACATGCTCGCCCCCGGCAGCGTGCCCACCCCGCCGACCACGACCCGGGTCGGCATGCCCTCGGTGTGCGACTCCACGGTGTGAATCACCCGGTGGGACCTCATAACGGCTCCCTATCACGCGCAGGGTCCTCATGGGCCTCGAGGTCCGCGAGCGTGTCCAGCCGCACCGGCGTGGCCAGCGGGCGGTCGGCGAACGAGCGGAGGTTCGCGGCGGGGCCGGCGGCGCCGTCCGGGCGACCGGCGCGGGCTGTGACCAGCCGGGCGACCGCCTCCCCGCAAATCCGGCCCTGGCACCAGCCCATGCCGCAGCGGGTGAGCAGCTTGACCGTGCGCGCATCGGCGGCACCGAGCTCGCTGATCGCCTCCTCCACACGGGCGAGCGGCACCTCCTCGCAGCGGCAGACCGTGGTGTCGGGCCGCAGCCAGGTGACCCACCCGTCGCGAACCGGGTGGGCTGCGTGCATGGCGGCGGCGAAGCGGACCAGTCCCGCACGCGACGGCGTCGACTCGGGAGCGCCCCGACCCCCCGCGTGGGCTGCCGCAGCCGCCCCCGCGGCCTCACCCTCGACCACCGCCAGCGGAGCCCCGGCAACCCCGGTGATCTCCCCTGCGGCGTAGACGCCCGGCACCGAGGACGCCCCGAGGTCGTCGACGTCGACCAGCGGCGCGCCGTCCGGCCCCGGGCGGGTCGTGCACCCCGCCTGGACGGCTAGCTCGATCCGCGGCGTGAACCCCCAACCGACCGCGACCGCGTCGCAGTCCAACCGGCGCGCGCTGCCGGGCACCGCACGCCACCCGGCGTCGAGGCGGGCGACGGTCACGCCCTCGACC
>JBKPQU010000280.1:0-6574 GCA_046734255.1 Actinomycetota bacterium | reverse complement strand
GGTCACGGGTGCCGCCGCCAGCGTGCTCGGCACTCCGAGCACCGGCATGTCGCCGGGCCGGTGGGTCCTGCTCGGTGCGGCGCTGGTGGTCGCCGCCCGGCTGACCGTCGACGTCCGCCACCACGGCGAGATCGAGGCGGTCGACGTCTTCGAGGCCGCGGTGGCGCCGGCCATCTACTTCCTCCCGGACCTGCGCGGCGTCCTGCTCATCGCGGCGGCGAAGGCCGTCGCCCAGCTGTGGCTGCGGATGCCGTGGGCGAAGCTGGCCTTCAACGTCGCCCAGTGGACGGCCTGCGCCGGTGCGGGCGTGCTGACCTACGCGCTGCTGGTGCCGGACGACCCCCTGCCGGAGGCCCGGGCGCCCGCCCTGATCGCGGCCATGGTCGTCGTAGCGCTGGTCAACCTGGTCGCCATGGTCGGACTGTTCATGCTGCTGGACGGCTGGGCCGGTGCCCGCGAGCTGCTGGTGCCGCGGGAGCTGGGCTGGATCAGCGCTGTGACCGCGGCCACGCTCGCCGCGGGCGTCATCGCCACGCTGGCCGCCGCACGCCATCCGGTGGCCCTGCTCGGCCTGGTCGCGCTGCCGTTGCTGCTGCACTGGGCGGGTCGCGGGTACGCGCTCGCCCACGCCGACGTCGCCCGGATGCTGAGGCTGCACGCCGCCACGCACACGATGTCCGCGAAGCTCGAGCCGCGGGACGGCGCCACCCCCTTCCTCGCCGAGGTCGCCCGCTCCTGCTCGGCCCAGGGCGCCGAGCTGTCGCTGCGCTGCGGCGAGGGCGTGGATACCTATCGCTACACCGGCCATGCCGAGGACGGCGCCGAGGGCGGCACCACGGCGGGCACCGAGGTCGGCGGCGAGGTCGATGCCGGGACCGAAGAGGGCGCGGCGCTCACCCGTCTGCTGCTGGACGCTGACCTGCCGCTCCATCTGATCGCCGACCCGCTGCTGCAGTTCCGGTGGCGGACGGTCCCGCGGGCGATCCGGCGAACGGTGCGGGGCTGGATGCCGCGGGCCGGAGGACCGCCGACCGGCTCGATCCCCGTCCCCGCGCCCGATGTGCTGGCGTTGCGCGACGCCGGATGGCGGGACTGCCTCGCCGTCCCCGTCATGGTCGGTGACACCCGGGTGGGCGTGCTCGCCGTCTACGACCGGAGCGGGTTCGCCGACCTCGACCCGGGGGACCTGGTCGCGCTGGAGGCATCGGCCCGTGAGGTGTCCGCGGTCGTGATGCGCGGGCGTCTGGTCGAGCAGGCGCTGGGTGCCCGGCAGAACGCGGCCCGGATCGTGCACGGCAGCAACGACGGGATCATGGCTCTGGCCGAGGACGGCTCGGTCGTCACCTGGAATCCCGCGATGGCCGCGCTGACCGGGCAGCCAGCGGAGCAGATGCTCGGCGGTGGTCGGCTTAGCCGGCTGGACGCCCGGGACCCCCACGGCGACCCGGTGCGCCTGCAGGCCTGGGTCGGCAGCGACCACCTGCCGGACGAACTGCGGATCCGTACCCGCGACGGGCAGTGGCGGTGGCTGTCCTGCTCCTACGCCCGGACCACCCAGGACGGCCGCACGGGGCCGCTGCTGGTGATCATGGTTCGGGACATCTCCGAGTTGCGCCGGCACCGTGACCTGATCGCGGAGCAGGGCCGGGTGCTGGAGCTGCTGGCGTCCGAGGAGCCACTGGCCACCAGCCTCCGCGCGATCTCCACGCTGATCGCGGATCAGCTGGACGGCGCGGCGGCGGTCGTCCTGGCCGAGTGGGGGAAGAAGCCGCGGCTGTGGGTGGCGTGCCAGCACGACGGCCGCGCGCCCTGGCTCCTGCCGGACCGGAAGTCGTTGCAGGCCGCGCTGACCGCCATCCCCGCGCAGCGATGGGCGGCCGGCGTCACGCTCGGTCGCCCGCTGACCGTCGAGCTGCCCGAGGCGGACGGCGCCTCGACGGCCGCCGAGCCGGGCCTGCGCAGGTGCTGGGTGATGCCGGTGCTGGACAGCGAGCACGCCGAGCCGCGGGCCCTGCTCGTGGCCTGCACCTCGCCGATGCGCGAGCTGGACGAGCACGGCCTGGATGTCCTGCGCACCGCTGCCCGGCTGGTCCGGGTGTGCCTGGAGCGAGAGGCGGCTCGTACCCGGCTGGCGCACCAGGCCTCGCACGACCCGCTCACCGGACTGCCGAACCGGGTGCTGTTCCTCGACCGCTGCCAGCACGCGCTGCACCTGGCCGCGCGCGGCGGCGGGTACGCGGTCGTCCTGTTCATCGATCTCGACCGGTTCAAGGTGGTCAACGACAGTCTCGGCCACGACGCCGGGGACCGGCTGCTGATCGCCGTCGCCGAGCGGCTGCGCAAGGCGGTGCGGCCGTCGGACACGATCGCGCGATTCGGTGGCGACGAGTTCACGATCCTCTGCGATCAGTTGCCCGCGCCCGAGGACGCGCGGATCCTTGCGGACCGCGTGCTGGCCGTGTTCGCGTCGTCCTTCCATCTGGACGGTCGCGACGTCTTCGAGACCGCGAGCGTCGGCATCGCTCTGGGCCGCTCGCCCCAGCGCGCCGAGGACCTGCTGCAGGACGCCGACGCCGCGATGTACCGGGCGAAGTCCAGCGGCGGGAACCGGCACGAGTTCTTCGACGCCGAGCTGCGCCACCAGGCGCAGGTCCGGCTGGCCAGCTACACCGGGCTTCGCCGCGCGGTCGACGAGGGCCAGTTCGAGGTCTACTACCAGCCGACCGTGGACCTGCAGGACGGTGCGCCGGTCGGGGTGGAAGCGCTGGCCCGCTGGCGCCATCCCAGCCGTGGCCTGCTGCCGCCGGAGGCGTTCATCGACCTGGCCGAGGAGACCGGGCTGATCGTGGCGCTGGGCGCGCAGATCCTGCGCACCGCGCTGCAGGAGATGCCGCAGGCCACCCCGCCGGGTGCGGCGGAGCCGCTGCGGATCAGCGTCAACCTCTCGGCCCGGCAGCTGACCCACCCCGACCTGGTGAGCACGGTCGCGTGCGCGCTCGCCGACGCCCAGGTGCCTCCGGCCCGGCTCTCCCTGGAGATCACCGAGAGCGTCCTGCTGACCGACTCGGCCACGATGCGAGCCGCGATCGCCGACCTCAAGCGGATCGGGGTGGACCTGTCGCTGGACGACTTCGGCACGGGCCACTCCTCGATGGACTACCTGAAGCTGCTGCCCGTGGACGAGCTGAAGATCGAGCGCCGCTTCGTCGCCGGCCTGCTCAACGACCACCAGGACCGGGCGATCGTGTCCGCGATCACCCAGCTCGCGCACGACCTCGGGCTGCGCGTCGTCGCCGAGGGCGTCGAGACCGCCGAGCAGGCCAGCCGCCTTCGCGAGATGGGCTGCGACGTCGGTCAGGGCTACTTCTTCGGCCCGCCCATGCCCGCCCACCAGGTCCTCGACCACAACCGCGTGCCCAACGTCTAGCGGCGGCGGTTCGGGGTCCCGGCCAGCCTCGCGCGGCCCACCCGGTTTGCCCACGGCGTGACACCGTGGGCATAGGAAGGCCGCGGCGTGACACCGTGGGCAACGGTGATGCGCGCAACGCCGCACAGTGGGCGGGGCGTGGGCCGGTGGCCGCGAGGTCAGCCGCGGCGGTTCGGGGTGAGCAGGCTCGCGTAGAGCGCCGAGTGCTGCTCGGCGGTGGCCCGCCAGGTGAAGCGGCGGACGACGTCGGCGCCGCCGGCGATCAGGCGGTGCCGGAGGTCGTCGTCGGACAGCACCCGCAGCAGGGCCTCGGCGAGGGCCTGCTCGTCGCCGACCGGGACGAGCAGCGCGTCGCGCTCGGGGTGCAGGTACTCACGGAAGACCGGCAGGTCGCTGGTCACCACCGGCAGTCCGGCGCTCATCGCCTCCAGCACGGCGAGCCCGAAGCCCTCCTTGGTCGAGGGGAAGGCGAGCGCGTCCGCCGCGGCGTACCAGCCGGGCACCTCCTCGTCCGGCACGGTGCCGAGCTCGAGGACGTCCCGCCCGAGCTCCAGCCCGAGCCCGGGCAGCGAGGCGAGCACCGCCTTCCGGTACGCCCGGTGGTCCTGGAAGGAATGCCCGCCGATCACCGCCAGCGCCGGTGGGACCGGACTCCGCCGTGCGACCTCCGCGAGCGCCCGAACCAGGTGCACGCTGCCCTTGCGCGGCTCGATTCCGCCCACCGACAGCAGCAGGGGCCGGTCCGGCGCGACCCGCGCACGCAGCCGACGGGCAACCCCCTCCGGCGCGGCGGCGAAGCGCGCGGCGTCGACGCCGTTGCGCACCACCCGGGCGGAGACGCCATAGTCCTCGGCGAGGATCCGCCGCCACCACTCGCTCACGGTCAGCACGACGTCGGGCTCGATGATCGCCTGCCGCTGGCAGTCCATCAGGACGGCGCTGGTGAAGTCGTCGACGTGGTGCACGGTGCGCACGCTCACCGCCTCGACCCCGGCCGCGCGGGCCCGGGTCACCGCCCGGGCGGCGATGCAGTCCTGCGCGTGCAGCACCCGGTACTCCTCCGCGACGGCGGGAAGGGCGCCGGCCAGCGCTGCGATGCTCTGCTCCACTCGCTCCTCGAGGCTGCCCGCGGGCGGCGGCGCCGGGATGACGGTGACCGGCACGCGGACCGGGCGGAAGAATCCGGTCTCCGGATCCCCGAGGCCGACGACCCGGACGTCAACCCCGAGCGCGTGCAGCGCCTCGCCCAGGGCCAGGGTGTGGACGACGCCGCCGCGCGGCTTCGTCGAGTAGGTGAGCAGCGCGACCGGCGGGACGTCGCTCACCACCAGCTCACAACCCCGCCTCGGCCAGCTCAGGCCGGCGAAGGGCGAGCGCCGCGGCGGCGTAGGCGCCGCGGGCCGAGGTCTGCGGGACGATGCACCCGGCGTCGGTCAGCGTGCGGCGCTGCGCCTGGAAGTCCTGCGGGTCGGCGGACGCGCCCAGCACGTAGGCCACGACCACGGGGCCGCCGCCGGCCATGAGCTCGGCGCACACCGGGGCGAGCACGCCGGCCGGGTCCGGATGCGAGCCGAAGCCGAGGACGACGTCGAGCAGGATCACCGCGACCGAGCCGGCCTCCGCGTCGGCGGCCCGGTCGACCAGCAGTTCCCGCCGGACGGTCGGGTCGATCATCGGGTGCGGCCGGCCGCGCGTGTACTCCTCGGCGCCGAGGTCGAGGCAGACGTGCGAGCCCGGCGGGGCCGGCACGCGCCGATCGCCGTCCAGCGGCTCGTTGGAGTACACCGGCCCGATCAGCCCGGTGAGGATGACCTGCGTCTCGTAGCAGAGCGTCCCGCCGGAGAAGTAGCCGCGGACCAGCCGCCGGCTCGCGGGCAGGTCGCGGCACGCCGACGCCACCTGCTCGGCCAGCCCGTCCGCGAGCGGCGGCGGGCTCGCCCCGGCCAGGCGTGCCGCGGCCACCGCCCCCTGCTCGAGCGTGGGCGCCAGGCACACCGTGCCGCCCGAGCCCAGCCCGGCCTCGGCAGGGTCAAGGCCGATCAGCCTGGCCTCGGCCGGCTCGAGGCCGATCAGTACAGCGGCGGTCGGCTTGTCGCCGGCCTCGGCGAGCACGGTCCGAGCGACCTCGGCGTCCGGCGGTTTCGAGACCAGCAGCAGCGTCCCGGTGTCCGGGTCGGCGGCCAGCGTGCGGACGGCGAGCCTGGCCATCTCGCCACCCACCTCCCGGGACAGGTCGCGCCCGCCGACGCCGATCACCTGGGAGACGCCGACGCCCCAGCGGTCCAGCAGGCAGGCCACCTCCTGGGCGCCGGTGCCCGCGGCCGCCACCACGCCGACCGGGCCGCGGCGCACGGCGTTGGCGAAGCCGAGACCCGTCCCGGCGAGGACGGCGGTGCCCGCGCCGGGACCCATGACGAGCAGGCCGAGGTCCGCGCCGCGCCGCTTGAGCTCGATCTCCTCCTCCAGGGGCACGTTGTCGCTGAACAGGAGCACGTGCAGGCCGGCGCTCAGCGCGTGATGCGCCTCGAGCGCGGCGTAGGGCCCGGGGACCGACACGATCGCCACGGTCGCGTCACCCGCCTCGCGGGCCGCCTCCCGGACCGTCCGGGCGAGCTGCGGCTCGGCGTGCGCCTCGCCGGTGGGGGCGCCGTCGGCGGGGAACGCCGAGGCCGTGCCCGCCCGCAGCGCCTCCTCGGCGATCGCATCCTCTGTCGCCCGCACGGCGAGCACGAGGTCGTTGGCGGACAGGCCGGCGAGCTCGCCGTCCGCGACTCCCGCCTCGGTCAGCGTCGCCAGCCCGGACGGTGCCGCCATCACGGCGGCGGCCCAGTCCACCCCGTCGATCTCCGACATGGCGGCGGTCGCGGACAGCAGCAGCAGCGAGTCCCGGTAGCGGTCGCGGTGCACGAGCACGCGTGGCGGGTTCACCGGCATGCCAGGATCGTGCCGACCGAGGTGAACGGATCCCCGCTATGCCGTCGGATAGGGGATGGCATGTCCACGATAGTAAAGATGCCCGGGAGCCGCGGGCAATGACGGACCCCGTTCCGGCCGCGGTCAGGGCCTCGTGGGAGCAGGCCGAGGCGCAGCTGTACCAGGTGGTCATGATCCGGCCCGACCTGTACCAGCGCGCGGTCGTCCTGGTCG
>JBKPQU010000279.1:0-7967 GCA_046734255.1 Actinomycetota bacterium | reverse complement strand
GTGGGTGGACAGGATGAAGCTCACCGTGCGCCAGCGCAGGTCGACGTCGGGATGGTGGTCCATCGCCTCGGCCCGCTCGGCGACCAGCCGGATCAGCCGGACCGCCTCGCCGAACGACGGCGCCCGAAGGGCCACCTCGATGCTGCCGATGGAGGCGGGCACGACACCGGGCAGTCCGGCCAGGCGCTCGCGCAGATCCTCGGGTGGGATGAGGTCAGCCATGGCGACACGCTCGCCGGACCGGGCGTCGCGGTCAAGCGCGGCGGGCCGGCTGTGGCAGTCTCGGCCGGTGCGCGATCCCGCCGGTCAGCGCCCCGTGGCCGTGGTGGGGGCGGCGGTGGTCGACGACCTGCAGTGGCCGACCACGCTGCTCGCCGCCCGCCGGACCGAGCCCGCGCACCTGGCCGGCGGCTGGGAGCTGCCCGGCGGGAAGGTCGAACCCGGTGAGGATCCGGTCGGTGCGCTGCGCCGCGAACTGGTCGAGGAGCTGGGTGTCGAGGTCGACGTCGGTGAGGAGCTGCCCGGCCCCGACGCCGATCAGCCCGGCTGGCCGCTGCCGCCGAGGCACCGGATGCGCGTCTGGCTCGTCCGGGTCCGAAGCGGTCCACCCACGCCGCTGGAGCACGACGAGCTTCGCGTGCTCGGTCCGGGGGAGTGGTTCACGGTGGACTGGTTGCCCGCGGACCTGCCGATCATCGCCGCGCTGCGGGCCCGCGCGACTTCGGGTCCGTCCCGCACGCGCTGAACGCCGTCCGTAGGATGGGCCTCGACCCCGGTGGCCCCGCCGATCGCCCCGTCCCGCATCGGAGACGCACGCACGCATGCCGACGCGCACCCGCGACGACCTGCGCAACGTCGCCATCGTCGCCCATGTCGACCACGGCAAGACGACGCTGGTCGACGCGATGCTGTGGCAGTCGGGGGCGTTCCGCGGGGTACACGCCGGTGAAGGCACCCCTGAGCGCGTGCTGGACAGCCTGGATCTCGAGCGGGAGAAGGGCATCACGATCCTGGCGAAGAACACCGCGGTGCACTGGACCGGGGCGGGGGCGCGCAACGGCGGCGTGACGCTAAACATCGTCGATACGCCGGGGCACGCCGACTTCGGCGGCGAGGTCGAGCGCGGGCTCAGCATGGTGGACGGCGTCGTCCTGCTGGTCGACGCCTCCGAGGGGCCTCTGCCGCAGACCAGGTTCGTGCTGCGCAAGGCGCTCGCGGCGCACCTGCCGGTGGTCCTGGTGATCAACAAGGTGGACCGGCCGGACGCCCGGATCGCCGACGTCGTCGACGACACCTACGGGCTGTTCATGGACCTGATCGACGGGACCGGCCACGACCCCGACGCCGTGCTGGAGTTCCCGATCGTCTACGCCAGCGCCCGGGCCGGCCGCTCGTCGCTGACCCGTCCTGCCGACGGCACGCTGCCCGACGGCGGTGATCTGGGCCCGCTGATGCGAACGATCATCGAGACCGTGCCGCCGCCGTCCTACCCGGACGACGCGCCGCTCCAGGCGCACGTGACCAACATCGACGCCTCGCCGTTCCTCGGCCGCCTCGCGCTGTGCCGGGTGCGGTCGGGGACGATCCGGCGCGGCCAGCAGGTGGCCTGGGCGCGCCGGGACGGCAGCCTGGAGCGGGTCAAGGTCGGCGAGCTGCTGATCACGCAGGCGCTGGAGCGGGTCAGCACCGAGGAGGCCGGGCCGGGCGACATCATCGCGGTGGCCGGCATCCCGGAGATCACGATCGGGGAGACCCTGACCGACCCGGACGACCCCCGCCCGCTGCCGCTGATCACCGTGGACGAGCCGGCGATCGCGATCACCATCGGGATCAACACCTCGCCGATGGCGGGCCGGTCGGGTGCGGCGAAGGTGACCGCGCGGCTGGTCAGCGAGCGGCTGCAGCGGGAGCTGGTCGGCAACGTCTCGATCCGGGTGCTGCCCACCCAGCGGCCGGACGCCTGGGAGGTGCAGGGCCGCGGCGAGCTGGCGCTGGCGATTCTCGTGGAGACCATGCGCCGCGAGGGTTTCGAGCTGACCGTCGGCAAGCCGCAGGTAGTCACGCGGATGGTGGACGGGACGCTGCACGAGCCGGTGGAGCGGCTGACCGTCGACTGCCCGGAGGAGCACCTGGGTCCGGTCACCCAGCTGCTCGCCGCGCGCCGGGCCCGGATGACGCAGATGATCAACCACGGGACCGGCTGGGTCCGGATGGAGTACCTCGTGCCTGCCCGCGGGCTGATCGGGTTTCGCACCGAGTTCCTCACCGGTACCCGCGGGACGGGCGTCGCGCACCACGTGTTCGAGGGCTACCAGCCGTGGGCCGGGGAGGTGCGGACCCGGAACACGGGCTCGCTGGTCGCGGACCGGGCCGGTACGGCCAGCTCGTACGCGATGTTCAGCCTGCAGGAGCGCGGGTCGCTGTTCGTCGAGCCGGGTACCGAGGTCTACGAGGGGATGATCGTCGGGGAGAGCTCGCGCAGCGACGACCTCGACGTCAACATCACCAAGGAGCGCAAGCTGACCAACGTGCGGTCCTCCACCGCTGAGGAGCTGGAGCGCCTGGTCCCGCCGCGCCGGCTCTCGCTGGAGCAGTGCCTGGAGTTCTGCCGGGACGACGAGTGCGTGGAGGTCACGCCGATCGCCGTGCGGCTGCGCAAGGCGGTGCTGCCCGCCGCCGACCGCGAGAAGATGCGCGCCCGCGCCCGGGCCCGCTCGCCCTGGGAGTCCCCCCGCCCCTCCCCATGACCCTCATGACCCTCAGGACATCGGGGTTTCCTTCAGCGCCTGGTCGAGGATCTCCACGCCCTCGTCCAGCTCCGCCTCGGTGATCGTCAGCGGCGGCGCGAGCCTCAGGACGCTCGACAGACCCGGCAGCTTCACGATGTTGACGTTCAGGCCGAGGTCGAGGCATCGGGCGGTGACGGCGGCGCCGTACGCCGGGGCCGGGCGCCGGGTCTCCCGGTCGCTGACCAGCTCCGCGCCGAGCAGCAGGCCGCGGCCGCGGACGTCGCCGATCGCCTCGTGCCGCTCGGCGAGCTCGTCCAGCTGCCCGCGCAGCCGGCGGCCCATGTCCGCAGCCCGCTCGGCCAGGCGCTCGGCCAGCACCTCGCGGAGCACGCTCAGCGCGACGCTCGCCGCGAGCGGGTCGGAGACGTGCGAGGTGTAGTGCAGGAACCCCTTCGCCGCGCAGTCCGCCTCGATCTCGTCGCCGGTCACCGTGGCCGCGACCGGCAGGCCGCCGCCCAGGGTCTTGGACAGCGTGAGGATGTCCGGGACGGCGTCCAGCTGCTGGAAGGCGTACAGGGCGCCGAGCCGGCCGAGCGCGGTCTGCGCCTCGTCGAGGACCACCAGGTAGCCCCGGTCGTGGGCCAGCTCGGTGAGCCGGGGAAAGTAGCCGTCGGGCAGCGGCACGATCCCGCCGGAGCTCAGCACGGGTTCGACGATCACCGCGGCCGGCGCCCCGACGCCCTGCGCGTCGATCAGCTCGATTCCGGCGTCCAGGCAGGTCAGGTCGCAGCGGTCCCGGCAGTGCCGGATCGGGCAGTGGTAGGCGTTCGGGGTGGGCAGCGCCATGGTGCCCGGCATCGCCGGCCCGTAGCCCTGATGCCCGGCGGCGTAGGTGACCGACGCCGCCGCGCCCGTCATCCCGTGCCAGGAACCGCTGAAGGCCACCACCTCGAACCCGCCGGTGTGCAGCTTGGCGAGGCGCAGCGCGGCCTCGTTGGACTCCGCGCCGGTGGACAACAGCATCACCTTCTGCAGGGTGGCCGGCAGGGTGGCGGCCAGCTGCTCGGCGAACTCGATCACGTCGGTGCTGACCATCCCGCTGAACAGGTGCACGACCCGTTCGGACGCCGCGCGCATCCCCTCGATCAGCGCCGGGTGGTTGTGCCCGAGCACCGCGCACATCTGCCCGGAGGTGAAGTCGAGCACGCTGCGCCCGTCCCGCCCGTACAGCCGGGCGCCCTCAGCCCGCTCGACCAGGAAGCGGATGAACTCCCCGCTGTACCGCAGCAGGTGACGGTCGCCGGCCTCCCACCACTGGTCGTCGTCACGGATCGGCTCGTCAGGCTTCGGCATGGCAGCCAGTCTGCGGCCAGCAGCCCGGGGGCGGAACCGGCGGAGCCGGCGGGAGGGGTAAGAATGCCGCCATGGCGCTCAAGAGAGCAGCTCGCGGAAGGCTGTCCACGGGTGAGAATGCCGCCATGGCGCGCTCGACCCCTCAGGCGAACCGGCGGATGCTGCTGGTGCACGCGCACCCGGACGACGAGTCCATCGGCACCGGGGTGACGATGGCGCGGTACGCGGCCGAGGGTGCGCACGTCACGCTGATCACGTGCACCCGGGGTGAGGAGGGGGAGGTCATCCCGGACGACCTCGGGCACCTCGCCTCGGACCGGGAGGACGGGCTGGGGGAGTACCGGATCGGCGAGCTGGCCGCGGCGATGGCCGCGCTCGGCGTCCGCGACCACCGGTTCCTCGACGAGGTCGGGTACGGGTTCCCCCCGACGCACTACCGCGACTCCGGCATGGCCTACGGGCCGGGCCGCGAGGTGATCCCGTTGCCGGACCCCCGGCCGGACGCCTTCGCCCTCGCGGACGTCGAGGACGCGGCAGCGCGGGTGGCTGCGGTGATCCGGGACGTCCGCCCGCAGGTGGTGATCACCTACGAGCCCGGGGGCGGTTACGGGCACCCGGACCACGTCCAGGCCCACCGGGTCGGGATGCGCGGGATCGATCTGGCGGCGGAACCGGGCCCCGGCGGGCCGCCCTGGGAAGTCCCGAAGGTGTACTGGGGCGCGATCCCCGAGCGGATGATGCACGCGATGGTGGAGGCGGTGAGCGAGCGGGAGGACAACCCGTTCGAGCGGTGGCAGGAGGGCCCGGTCCCGAGCATGGTCGTCGCCGACGAGCTGGTCACCACCGGCATCGACGGCCGGGAGTACTTCGGGGCCAAGGAGGCCGCCATGCGCGCGCACGCCACCCAGATCGCCGTCGACGGACCGTTCTTCGCGCTGACCAACAACGTCGGCCGCCCGATCATGTCGATAGAGTTCTTCCGCCTCGTCCACGGCGAGCCCGGCGGCCCCCGGGACACCGACGGCCGCGAGACCGACCTCTTCGGCGGCCTCCCGGACACCTGACCCGCTTGCGGGGAGTAACGGAGAAATGGGCTAGAGGCGCTGGCCGGGGGCGCGGGAGAGGACGATCACGCTCTTGGTGCGGGCGACGGCGGGCTCGGCGCTGATCCGCTCCAGGGTCTGCTCGAAGTCGCGGACGTCGCGGCAGCGGAGGTGGAGGAGGGCGTCGGCGTCGCCGGATACCGTGCAGGCGTACACGACCTGGGGATGCTTGGCGGCGATGGCGAACAGCTCGGAGGGCGAGGTACGGGCGCGGCAGTGCAGCTCGACGAAGGCCTCGGTGGTCCAGCCGAGCGCGTCCAGGTCGACCAGGGCGGTGAACCCGGTGATCACCCCGGCCTCGCGCAGGCGGTCGACGCGGCGCTTGACCGCAGGCGCCGACAGCCCCACCGCCTGGCCGATCTCCGCGTAGCTGGATCGGGCGTTGTCCACCAGCCGGGTGATGATCCGCTCGTCGATACTGTCCAGGTCCATCTGAATGATTCTCTTCTCACTGAGTGATTGGCACAACGTTCAGCCGCAATCGGGTGGTTCTGCGCAATGAACTATCCATGTCAGGCAAGGAATTTGGATTGCCGCCGACCTCCACCTTCCGTACCGTCGAATGGTGCCGGCGCGATCCGCCGGCCCGTCGACCTGCCCCGGTGACGACCCTGAGTTGCCTGTCCAGGAGGCCCCGTGCTCGTACGCAACCCCACGCGGCGCCGCTACCTCATGTGCCGCCCCGAGTATTTCTCGGTCGAGTACGCGATCAACCCCTGGATGGACCCCTCCGAGCCGGTCGACACCGCCCGTGCGGTCGCCCAGTGGGAGGCGCTGCGCCGGACCCACCTCGACCTCGGCCACGAGGTGGACCTGATCGACCCCGATCCGACCCTGCCGGACATGGTGTTCGCCGCCAACGGCGGGCTGGTGCTGGACGGCGCCGTGCACACCGTCCGCTTCCTCCACCCCGAGCGCGAGCCCGAGGCGCTCGCCTACCGCGACTGGTTCCGGGCCGCCGGCTTCGCGCGGATCAACGACGCCAAGGAGATCAACGAGGGGGAGGGCGACTTCCTGCCGGTCGGCCGGTTCATTCTGGCGGGCACGGGCTTCCGCACATCCGGCGCCGCGCACCAGGAGGTCCAGGAGCTGTTCGGCCACCCGGTGATCACCCTGCAGCTGGTCGACCCGCGCTTCTACCACCTGGACACCGCGCTGTGCGTGCTGGACGACGACACCATCGCCTTCTACCCCGAGGCCTTCACCCCGGGCAGCGTGTCCGTGCTGCACCGGTTGTTCCCCGATCCGATCGTGGCGTCCGCGGACGACGCGGCCGTTCTCGGGCTCAACGCCGTCTCGGACGGGCGCAACGTCGTCCTGGCCGCCCAGGCCACCGGTCTCGCCGGCCAGCTCGCGAGCCGCGGCTACCGGCCGATCCCGGTCGACATGTCGGAACTGCTCAAGGCCGGAGGAGGCGCGAAGTGCTGCACGCTGGTGATCCGCTCATGACCGCGCAGGTCGATGCTCCCGGCGCGCCGCACGTCGTGACGGCCGCCGAACACGGCGGCGAACACGTCGCGCCGAACTACCACCCGTTGCCCGTGGTGATCTCCCAGGCGGAGGGGGCCTGGGTGACCGACGTCGACGGGCGGCGCTACCTGGACTGCCTGGCCGGGTACTCCGCGCTCAACTTCGGGCACGGGCATCCGGTGCTCCTCCAGGCGGCCCGCGACCAGCTGGACAGGCTGACCCTGACCAGCCGGGCGTTCCTGCACGACCAGCTCGAAGGCTTCTGCGCCGATCTCGCCCGCCTGTGCGGGATGGAGATGGTCCTGCCGATGAACACCGGCGCCGAGGCCGTGGAGAGCGCGATCAAGGTCAGCCGCAAGTGGGGCTACGACGTCAAGGGCGTGCCCGCCGACCGTGCACGGATCATCGTGGCCGAGGGCAACTTCCACGGCCGGACCACCACGATCGTCGGCTTCTCCACCGACCCGGTGGCCCGGGCGGGCTTCGGGCCGTTCACGCCGGGTTTCACCGTCGTGCCCTACGGCGACGCGGCCGCGATCGAGGCGGCGATCGACGAGACGACGGTGGCCGTGCTGATCGAGCCGATCCAGGGCGAGGCCGGCGTCGTCGTCCCGCCGGCCGGCTACCTGGCCGCCCTCCGGGAGATCTGCGACCGGCACCGGGTGCTGCTGGTCGCCGACGAGATCCAGTCCGGGCTCGGCCGCACCGGGCCGACGTTCGCCTGCGAGCGCGAGGGCGTCGTCCCCGACCTCTACCTCCTCGGCAAGGCGCTCGGCGGCGGGATCGTCCCGGTGTCCGCGGTGGTCTCCCGCACCGACGTGCTCGGCGTGCTCACCTCCGGCACCCACGGCAGCACGTTCGGCGGGAACCCGCTGGCGTGCGCCGTCGGCCGCGCCGTGGTCGGCCTGCTGGAGACCGGGGAGTACCAGCGGCGGGCCCGCGAGCTCGGCGAGGTCATGCACGGGCGCCTGCGGGCCCTGGTGGGCCGGGGCGTGCTGGCGGTGCGCGGCGCGGGTCTGTGGGCCGGGGTTGACATCGACCCGGCGCTGGGCACCGGCCGGGAGTTCTGCCAGCGGCTGGCGGCGCACGGCGTGCTGGCCAAGGACACGCACGGCTCGACCGTGCGGCTGGCGCCGCCGCTGGTGATCTCGCAGGCCGACCTCGAGCACGCGCTCGACGCCTTCGCGGCGGCGTTGCGCGACCTGGGCGGCGCCGACCGATGAGACGCGCCTGACCCGCGGCGCTACGCCGCGCGGGTGAGACGGGCCTGGCCCGCTCCCGCCCGGGGCCTTCCGGCTGGAAGGTGGAGTAC